>NZ_JBHXTG010000015.1:0-130171 GCF_042677465.1 Kitasatospora sp. NPDC127111 | reverse complement strand
AGCAGACCCCGAAGGGCCCGACGTGCGCGATACTGGGATTGAACCAGTGACCCCTACCGTGTCAAGGTAGTGCTCTCCCGCTGAGCTAATCGCGCCTGGTGTGGCGGTCCTGCAGCAGACCCCGGAGGATCCGACGTGCGCGATACTGGGATTGAACCAGTGACCCCTACCGTGTCAAGGTAGTGCTCTCCCGCTGAGCTAATCGCGCGGGGAGGTCTCCCGGCGGAACCGGGTGAGCCTCTCGGAGGTGGAGACGGGATTTGAACCCGTGTAGACGGCTTTGCAGGCCGTTGCCTCGCCTCTCGGCCACTCCACCAGGCAACACACGAAGAACGATCTTACACTGTTCTCCATCGAGCGGACGACGAGATTCGAACTCGCGACCCTCACCTTGGCAAGGTGATGCTCTACCAACTGAGCCACGTCCGCCTGTCTCCCGGGATCTTCACCGCTTTTCTTCGGCTGCGCTCCCTGGCGACGTGTTGAACTCTAGCGGATTCCCGGGCCAGCTAAAAATCCGTTCCCGCAGCGTGCCGAGGGGATGCCCGCCGGGCGCCGTCCCGGCCGCGGTTCCGCGGGCTCACCGGCCCCCACCAGCGGCGGTCCCGGACGATCACCCGCGGGCCACCCGGCGCGCACCCGCGCGATGCTCACCGCTGCTCACGCCCCCTGCGGCGCAGCGGCCGCACCCCGAGCCCCCTCCCGGCCCCCGACCTAGACTTCAGGCACCGCAGCCCAGCCCCACCCCGTGCAGGAGAACCGTGTCCGGCCAGCTCGACCCCCTCAGCCCGCTCGCCCGCTTCGGCGGCCGCCTCGCCACCGGGCTGCGCGACGTGACCTCGGACCCGGCCGCGCTCGACTCCTCCGGCTTCTGGGCCGTCGCCTACGACTTCGAGGGCCGGCTCACCTGCGCCCGCTTCGACGACCTCCGCCCCGCCCCGGCGCCCCCGTCCGGCGCCGGCTGGCTCGGACCGGCCGCCGACGGCTGGCACAGCTCCCTCGACCGCGACGCCTACACCGCCGGCGTCCGCCGGATCCGCGAGCACATCGCGGCCGGCGAGGTCTACCAGGCCAACCTCTGCCGCGTGCTCACCGCGCCACTGCCCGACCCGGCCCGCACCGACGTCGACGCCCTCACCGGACTGCTCGCCCACGGAAACCCGGCCCCCTACGCCGGAACGATCCGCCTGCCCGCGCACGGCGTCGAGATCGCCACCGCCTCGCCCGAGCTCTACCTGCGCCGCGACGGCGGAACCGTCTCCTCCGGCCCGATCAAGGGCACCGGCCGCACCGAGGCCGACCTGCTGGAGAAGGACCACGCCGAGAACGTGATGATCGTCGACCTGGTCCGCAACGACCTCGGCCGCGTCTGCGAGACCGGCACGGTCATCGTCCCCGACCTCTGCGCCGTCGAGAAGCACCCCGGCCTGGTCCACCTGGTCTCCACCGTCCAGGGCACCCTGCGCGCGGACGCCGGCTGGCCCGAACTGCTGGACGCGACCTTCCCGCCCGGCTCGGTCACCGGCGCCCCCAAGTCCAGTGCCCTGCGGATCATCGACGCCCTGGAGACCGCCCCCCGCGGCCCCTACTGCGGAGCGGTCGGCTGGGTCGACGCCGACCGGGGAGAGGGCGAACTCGCCGTCGGCATCCGCACCTTCTGGATCGACCGGACCGACCCCGGCGCACCGCTGCTGCGGTTCGGCACCGGCGCCGGCATCACCTGGGGCTCCGACCCCGAGCGCGAGTGGGCGGAAACCGAACTGAAGGCCGCCCGCCTGGTCGCGATAGCGTCGGGCACCGGAACCTACTGAGGACCCGCAGCCCCCGAGCCCGGCCCCGAAGCCGGACCGGACCCCACCCCGGGCCGGGCCCGCACCGCCCACCACCTCCGCACAACCGCCTTGAGGAGCAGCCCTCGATGCAGCACCAGACCAAGAGCTGGGTCAACGGCTCACTCGTCGACTCCGCCGACGCCGCCGTCTCCGTCCTCGACCACGGACTCACCACCGGCGACGGGGTCTTCGAGACCCTGAAGGCCGTCGACGGCCGGGCCTTCGCGCTCACCCGCCACCTCGACCGGCTGACCCGCTCCGCCCGCGGCCTCGGCCTGCCCGACCCGGACCACGACCTGGTGCGCGAGGCCTGCGCCCAGGTCCTCGCCGCCAACCCGATGCCGCTCGGCCGCCTGCGCCTCACCTACACCGGCGGCGCCGCCCCGCTCGGCTCCGAACGCGGCGACGACGCCCCCACCCTGGTCGCCTCCCTCGGCACCGCCACCCGCCGCCCCGACACCACCGCCGTCGCCGTCGTCCCCTGGCGCCGCAACGAGCACAGCGCCGTCGCCGGCCTCAAGACCACCTCGTACGCCGAGAACGTCGTCGCGCTCGCCGCGGCCCACCGCGCCCGCGCCTCCGAGGCACTGTTCGCCAACACCGCCGGCCTGCTGTGCGAGGGCACCGGCTCCAACGTCTTCGTCGTGCTCGGCGGCCGGCTGCTCACCCCCACCCTCGCCTCCGGCTGCCTGGCCGGCATCACCCGCCGGCTCGTCATCGACTGGTGCGGCGCCGAGGAGACCGACCTGCCGCTGGAGGCGCTGCACGAGGCCGAGGAGATCTTCCTGACCTCCACCCTGCGCGACGTCCAGGCCGTCACCCGCGTCGACGACCGCGAACTCCCCGGCCCCGGGCCGGTCACCGCCAAGGCGATGGCGGTCTTCACCGAGCGCAGCGGCGACGACCTCGATCCCTGATCCGAACCGGTTCACCGGTCCGGCGGATAGAACACCCGCACGGTGGGGAAGGGACCCCGACATGACGACCACGCTGCGCCCCGAGGGCCCGGAGTCACCCACCACCGCCGGCGGTCGCACCAGACGCTGGCAGATCTGCGCCAACGGCCGCCCGGTCGGGGCACTGCGCACCACCACCGTTCCCCGCAGACCTCAACTCTGGGGAGAGATCTCGGAGTTGGAGGTCCGCGAGGGCCGCGGCCGCGGCCGCGGCACGTTCGGTGCCCTGGCCGCCGAGGAGGTGCTGCGCAGCTGGGGCTGCTCCCGGGTGGACGCCGACATCCCGGAGACGGCGCAGCCGGCACGCTGCCTCGCCGCCACCCTCGGCTACACCGAGCGGATGCGGAACATGGCCAAGCGGCTGGCCGTCGCACCCGCCCTGCCCGCCGGCGTCCGGCCGCGCCGGATCGACGCCGAGGAGTTCCCCGACTGGCTCGCCCAGGCCAAGCAGGGCTACCTCCGCGACCTGGTCTCCTCGGGCCTCAGCGAGGCACAGGCACGCGCCAAGTCGGACGCCGACCACGTGCACCTGCTGCCGCAGGGCGCCGACACGCCCGGAGTGGCCCTGCGCCGCCTCTACGGCGACGGCCCGGACCCGCTGGGCGCCCTCTGGCTGGCCCTGCGGGTCCGCGACCTGCCCGACGGCCGCCCGCTCGCCTGGGTGATGATCGTGGAGGTGGCCGAGGCCCACCGGGGGGAGGGCCACGGCCGCTCCCTGATGCTGCTCGCCGAACGCGAGTGCCTGGCGGCGGGCGTCCACGACCTCGGCCTGAACGTCTTCAGCGGCAACCAGGTCGCGATCCGGCTCTACGAGTCGCTCGGTTACCGGATCACCAACCGGGTCTACGGCAAGCCGCTGCTCTGAAACGACCCCGGAAATCCCCTGCGGGGCAAGGGGGTTGACGGAGGATCAGGAATTCCTTGCGGCCTCGATGACGGCCCTGATCCGCTCCCGCAGGCCGTCCTGGCTCTTCCCGCCGTCCAGCCGCTGCCCGGCGATCACGTACGTCGGCGTACCGGTGACCCCGATCGCCCTGCCCTCCGCCTGGTCGGCGTCCACGATCAGCGTGTGCCGGCCGTCCACCAGCGCCGTGTCGACCTCGTCGGCGTCCACCCCGACCGCGCGGGCGACCTCCAGCAGCACCTCCTGGCCGCGCGCGTCCAACTCCTCGACCCGGGCCAGCAGCGCCTCCACGTACGGCCAGCCCAGCCCCTGCGCGAACGCCTCCTCGGCGGCCTCCGCCGCGGCGTACGCGTGCTTGTGCTTCTCCAGCGGGAAGTGGCGCAGCTCGATCGCGAGCGCGTCGCCGTACTCGGCACGCAGCGCCCGTACGTCGTCCAGTGCGGTGCGGCAGTCCGGGCACTGGAGCTCGCACCAGAACTCGAGGCGGGGGAGGGAACCTTCGATCATGTCCCCAGTGTTCCACTAGTGGGCCCGGCACCGTCCCGGCGGTGTGCCCGGGCGCCGGTCCGAGCGACGGGAGGTCCGATGACGGGAACGACCGGAACGACCAGGATGGCCGGCACGGCCGGCCCGACCCGGGTGGGGCCGTGCTGACGGCGGCCGTCAGCTTCGCGCTCACCGCCGCGGGGGTGGCCGTGGCCGGACTGCGCGCGTACCGCCGGCGCCACCTCTCCGCGACCCGCTGGTTCGCGGTGGCCCTGCTGCCGGCCGGGCTCTACCTGACCGGCCTCTTCCCGGTGGCGCGGACCATCGGCAGCGAGCTGGCCGACTGGGCCACCGCGCTGGTCCTCGACCCGCGGGTCTGGACGGGGATCGCGCTGCTCGCGGTCTCGACCGTCCTGCTGGTCACCACCCGCTGGCTGGGCCGCCGCGCCGTGGACGCCGCCGAGCCCCGCCCGGCGGCCACCGGACGGGCCCCCGCACGGCCCGCCGTCGCCGCCGCGCCCGCGCAGCCGCCCGCCGGGGCGGGGGCGGGCGGCGCCCCGAAGGCCGGGAAGGCCGCCAAGCCGGCGAAGGCCGGGAAGCGGGACGACGGGCTCGGCGGCGAGTTCGCCGACATCGAGGAGATCCTGCGCCGCCGCGGCATCTGAGCCGCGCGACGGCCGACCCGCCCCGGGTGCCTCAGGCGGAGGTCACGGCCTCCGCCTGGGCCACGGCCTCGGCCTGGGGCACGGCCTCGGCCGAGCGCTGCCGGGCCCGGTAGGCGGCGACGTGGAGCCGGTTGCCGCAGGTGCGGCTGTCGCAGTAGCGGCGGGAGCGGTTGCGCGAGAGGTCCACGAAGACGCGCGCGCAGTCCGGGGCCTCGCAGCGGCGCAGCCGCTCGCGCTCGCCCGCGGTCAGGATGAAGGCCAGCGACATGCCCAGCTCGGCCGCGAGGTGGTCGTGCAGCGCGGCGTGCGGGGCGAAGTAGTGGATGTGCCACCCGTGGTGGTCGTGGTTGGTCAGCCGGGGCGTGGTGCCGGCGTCGGCGACCAGGGCGTTGACCAGCTCGGCGGCCTCGACGGTGCCCTCGGTGCCGAACACCTCGCGCAGCCGGGAGCGCAGCTGGTGCACGTTGCGCAGGTCGTCGTCGGTCAGCGAGTCGACCTCGCTGATCTCCTGGCGGACCACGAAGGCGTCCAGTGCGGCCACGTCGGGCAGCAGCTCGGTGCCGCACACCTCGGGCGCGGTGTTGAGCAGCTCGACGAGGATGCTCAGCGCGCACTCGGTGTCATGGGTGATCAGCACGTGGGGCTCCTCGCGCGGAGGGGGCCGTCGGCACCCCGCGTCTACGGTCAACCCAGACCTTACCGGGCCCCGCCGCACCCGGCGGAGCTTCTCCCGAAGGGCGGTCCGAGCGCTGTCCGTCCGTGCGAGCCGGTCGGGGCCGCCCGGCCGCCCGGAACGACCGGGAGGGACCGGCCCGGGGGGAACGCCGGAAAAGACGGCGGCGCCCGGCAACGAGGCCGGCCACCCGTTGGATGGCCGGCTCCGGTGCCGGGCGCCTGCGGTGCCGGGCCCGCTCCGGATGGGAGCGGGACCGTTCACCGGCCCCGAGACCGCGTCGTGCGCGGCTGAGTCTGCTGCCGTGCCCCCGAGTAGGACGGCTGCGGTGTGACGGCAGGAGGTGCGGCCCCGCTGACAGCGGGGCGTGACCGCCTTCCGGTCGGGGTCAGCTTTCGGCGAGGATGTGGGACAGCTCCCGGTCGAGGTCGAAGTGACGGTGTTCGGTGCCGGGGGGCACGGCGGCGTCCGTCCGCTTGAGGAACGACTCAAGCGCCCGGGCCGGGGCCTCCAGCAGGGCTTCTCCTTCCGGAGAGCTCAGCGCGATGCAGACCACCCCTTGCCCGTGGCTGCGCGAGGGCCACACCCGGACGTCGCCGGTACCGGTGGGTCGGTGCAGCCCCTCCGCAAGGAGATCTCGGGCGAACACCCACTCCACGGTCTCGTCGGCGCCGGTGTGGAACGTGGCGTGCACGGCATAGGGGTCGGCGGTGTCGTAGCGCAGGCCCGCGGGGACGGGCAGTGAGGACTCGCTGGACACGATGAGGCGCAGGTGCAGCTCGCAGCTGACCGTGGTGTTCATAAGCGCCATGGCCTTTCGCTCAGTGTGCGCTCGGGGAATCGCACGTCGGCGAACGGACCATCCCACCTCCGGGACCGATGTAAACCCCTCTGTCCCGATTCGGGGCCGAGTCGTACCCCTTACGGCGCATTGCGGAATCGGCGCAGTGCGCCCGCCTGGGCATTAACGAGCCGGTTCTCGGTTAGTTTCCTGGCATGACTGTGCGAAGCGACAAGGCGCGCGGGAACGCGGGCGGGAACTCGAGAACGGGAGAGGCGGTCGTGCCGGAGGACACGGGGGCGCAGCCGGGGGCGCAGGACGAGGGCCGCGAGGAGCCGGGTGCGGACGGCGGCCGGCCGCTCGGCTCGCGCGCGCCGCACTTCATCCGGCGGTCCCGGCCGCTGCACCTGAGCTGGCAGGTGGCGGTCTTCCTGGTCGGTCTCGCCGTGGTGGCGCTCGGCGTGATCATGCTGCCGCTGCCCGGCCCGGGCTGGGTGGTCATCTTCCTGGGCATGGGCATCTGGGCGACCGAGTTCGTCTGGGCCCAGCTGGTCCTGCGCTGGACCCGCCGCAAGGTCGCCGAGGCGGCCCAGAAGGCGCTGGACCCGAAGGTCCGCCGGCGCAACCTCACGCTCACCGCGATCGGCCTCGCGGTGATCGCCGGGATCGGCGCCTGGTACCTGTGGAAGTACGGGCTGGTCATGCCGTGGAAGATCGACGAGCACTGACCCCGGGGGCGGCCGCCACCGGGGTGGGCCGTCCGGGGGACCGGGCGGGCGAGGTGCCCGGGGAGAGGGGGGTTCGGAGCACCCCGCCGGATGCGGTAATGTTTTCCCTGCACCCGGGCGATTAGCTCAGCGGGAGAGCACTTCGTTCACACCGAAGGGGTCACTGGTTCGATCCCAGTATCGCCCACCGGAATGCATTGTGATATGTGAGGCCCAGTCGATTATCGGCTGGGCCTCACGTGTATTTCCGCAAAGTGCGGAACCGCCGCGCTGAACAACTGCTCGGAAGTTCCCGCGGAATCGGGCTGAGGCGCAGTCACCTTCCGCGCGGAGCGCGAGTTCTGCGGGTGCGTCGGCGGTCGCCGGCGGAGCCGAGTTGTACGGCACCCCCCGAATGGTGCTACTGTTCTTCTCGTTGCCCGGGCGATTAGCTCAGCGGGAGAGCACTTCGTTCACACCGAAGGGGTCACTGGTTCGATCCCAGTATCGCCCACCGGACAGCACGCAGGCCCTGATCGGAAGACCGGTCAGGGCCTGCGGCGTTCGCGGACCAACCACACCGGACCGACCGCAGTGGGCCGACCGCGCCGGACGGACCGGACCGACCGCGCCCGGCCGCCCGCTACGCCGCCACCTCGCAGCTGTGCTGCGGCGACAGCCGCCGTCCGCACCCGCAACGGGCCGGCCGCAACGGCCAGGAGAGGTCCACCCGCTCCGGCGTCCCCGAGCGGTCGAACCAGTTCTGCAGCCCCCGCGCCTGCGCCGCGTGCCAGACCGCCTGCCGCAGGTGCAGCTCCGCCGCCGACAGCCCGCCCAACGCCGCCGGGTAACGCCGGCCGATCGCCCGGACCAGCTCCAGGGCCGCCGTCGCGTCCGCCGCCGCGTCGTGGGCGCCGGCCAGCTCGACCCCGTAGTGCGCGCACAGGTCGGTCAGCGTGCGCCGCCCCTTGCGGTAGCGGTCGACGTGCTTGTCCAGCACCCGGGGGTCGAGCACCACGAGCCCGTCCGGGCCCAGCCCGTCCGCCAGCGGCACCGACCAGTGCCGGCGCAGCTCGCGGTCCAGCAGGGTCAGGTCGTACGGCGCGTTCATCACCACCACCGGGCGCCCGGCGCGAGCCTGTTCGGCCAGGGCCCGGGCGATCTCCGCCACCACCGTCCGGGCCGGGCGGCCGAACGCGCGCACCCGCTCGTCGGTGATGCCGTGCACCGCGCGGGCGCCCTCGGGTATCGGCACGCCCGGGTCGGCCAGCCAGGTGGCGGTCCGCGCGGGGGCGCCCGGGGCGGGCTGGACGACCAGGGCGGCCGAGACGATCCGGTCGGACTCGACGTCCACGCCGGTGGTCTCGGTGTCGAAGGAGGCGAGCGGGCCGGTGTACCAGTGCTGCTGCATGACTGCCCCTCAAGTACTGCGTTCCGAGAGGGTGATACCGCTCCTGACGACCGCTCAACCGTTTGGCCGCCGACCGGCCGGGCACCCTGCGTTCAGGTGTCCTGTTCGAATCCGGACGGGGCCCGGGTGCCGGGGGAGGCAACGGGGCGATGGCGCTGACCCAGCCGCAGCCCGAGGAGGCGGCGGCCGTCCTGCGGGGAGATCTGGCGGTGACGGCCTGCATGGAGACGCTGCAGGTCGGCTACCTGCACGCGGTCGCCGCCGCGGCCGGCTGCTCGCTCTCCCAGCCCTTCCCGGACAACGGGATCGACTGGCAGGTCAGCCACGGCTCCCGCGCCCACGAGGTGGACGACGAGGTCACCATCAAGATCCAGCTCAAGGCCACCCAGCAGATCGGGCCCGAGCCGCGCGGCACGCACTTCAGCTTCACCCTGGACAACGACCACCTGCGCAAGCTCGCGCGGGCCCGCGTCGCGGTACCGCGGATCCTGGTCGTGATGCTGCTGCCGCGCCGGGTCGACCAGTGGCTGGCCGCCCGCCCGGACGCGCTGGAGCTGCGGCACTGCTGCTACTGGGTCAACCTGGCCGGCCACCCGGTCACCGGGCGGCACCGGACCAACGTCCGGGTGCCCACCGCGAAGGTCTTCGACGACCGCGCACTGTGCGACATCATGGCGCGGGTCGGCGCGGGCGGCAGCCCGTGACCGCCCCGCCCCCGGCGGGGAGGAGCAGGACCATGACGCTGCCACACGAGCCGCAGGGCGCCGCGCGGCCGCTGCCCGACCCGGCCGCCGTCGACCCGGCGGTGCTCGCCACGCTGCTCGCCCGGCACGGCTGGATCCGCCGCGGCGGACCGTCCGCCCGGTACGGCCGCTGGACGCCCCCGGACGACGCCGACGCGGGCACCAGCCTGCTGGTGCCCGCCGGGGACGGCTTCGACGACGCCGTCGAGCTGCTCGCCGACGCCGTCACCGCGCTGTCCCGCTCCCGCAGCCCGTCCGCCCGCTCGATCCTGCTGGCGCTCACCGTGCCCGGCGACGAGCTGCGGTGGCGGCGCGAGTTGCCCGGCCCGGCCGGCACCGCGCCCTGGGACGACGCCGAGCGGCTCCAGCGGGCGGCCCGCGCGATGCTCGCGGCCGGCGCCAAGGCCGGGCGGACCAGGGCCGCCTACTTCGGCGCCCGGCTCGACACCTGGGCCGGGGACTTCCTGGAGCGCGTCCTGCTGGTCGAACAGGGCCTCGTGGCGGAGAGCGGCGCCGGCCTCACCGCGTACACCCCCGCTCCGGAGGGCCGGGCCGCCGTGACCACCCTGGTCCGCGCCCTGGAGGCGCTGCGCGACGCCGTCGACTACCGGCGGGTCAGCGGCGGGCCGGAGGCCTTCGAGAACGCCGTCCAGGCCGGGGTCAGCCGGGAGCTGGTGCAGTCCGTCGAGGAGCTGGTGCGCGGCGCGACCGCCGGCCGGCTCACCGTCGCCTGGTCGGCCGACGCCGGTCCGCCCGGCGGCTTCGGCGACCGGCGGATCACCCTGGAGTTCTCGCCCGGCGACCTCCCCGCCCTCGCGGAGGCCGCCGCGCTGCTGGAACGGATCGAGCCGGCCGTCGCGGTCACCGTGGTCGGGGTGGTGGTGCGGCTCAAGCGCGCCGACCCGGCCGGCCCGGGCACCGTCCGGCTGCGGGTGCTCGGCGGCGCCGAGGTCAGCGAGGTACGGGTCCGGCTCGCCGACCCGGGGTACCGGCTGGCCGCCGAAGCCCACCTGGCGGGCACTCCGGTCAAGGTCAGCGGCCGGTTGGAGCGGCGCGGCGGCTTCCGCCGGCTCACCCACCCGCACGGCCTGGAACCGTGCGGCCTCGAAGAAGCCGAACGGCAGCGGCTGCTGAAGAGCCTGGGAGAAGGGGGACAGGGGGCGTAGGTGCACGGTGGGGGTGGTGCTCTCGGTACCATCGTCACGCGCAGCGCAGTGTTGCGTCCTATGAATCCAGCACGTCAGGAGAGACCGGTGACGGACGTCCGGGTAATCATCAACCGCGAACCCGATCGGGAAGAGCGCGTGGTGACCACGGGCACCACGGCCGCCGAGCTCTTCGCCGACGACCGCTCGATCATCGCCGCCCGCGTCGGCGGCCAGCTCAAGGACCTCGCGTACGCCGTTCAGGACGGCGACGAGGTCGAGCCGGTCGCGATCGGCAGCAAGGACGGCCTGGACATCCTGCGCCACTCCACCGCGCACGTCATGGCCCAGGCCGTGCAGCAGCTCTTCCCGGAGGCCAAGCTCGGCATCGGCCCGCCGGTCAAGGACGGCTTCTACTACGACTTCGACGTCGAGAAGCCGTTCCACCCCGATGACCTCAAGGCCATCGAGAAGCGGATGCAGGAGATCATCAAGCGCGGGCAGAAGTTCTCCCGCCGCGTGGTCACCGACGAGTCCGCCCGCGAGGAGCTGGCCGCCGAGCCGTACAAGCTGGAGCTGATCGGCCTCAAGGGCTCCGCGGCCACCGCCGGCGAGGGCGCCGACGTCGAGGTCGGCGCCGGCGAGCTCACCATCTACGACAACCTGGACGCCAAGAGCGGCGAGCAGTGCTGGGGCGACCTCTGCCGCGGCCCGCACCTGCCCAGCACCCGGCACATCCCGGCGTTCAAGCTGATGCGCAACGCGGCCGCCTACTGGCGCGGCAGCGAGAAGAACCCGATGCTGCAGCGCATCTACGGCACCGCCTGGCCGACCAAGGACGAGCTCAAGGCGCACCTCGACTTCCTGGTCGAGGCCGAGAAGCGCGACCACCGCAAGCTCGGCAACGAGCTCGACCTCTTCTCCATCCCCGAGGAGATCGGCTCCGGCCTCGCCGTGTTCCACCCCAAGGGCGGCATCATCCGCCGCGCCATGGAGGACTACTCGCGCCGTCGGCACGAGGAGGAAGGCTACGAGTTCGTCTACACCCCGCACGCCACCAAGGGGAAGCTCTTCGAGAAGAGCGGCCACCTCGACTGGTACGCCGACGGCATGTACCCGCCCATGCAGCTCGACGAGGGCGTGGACTACTACCTGAAGCCCATGAACTGCCCGATGCACAACCTGATCTTCGACGCGCGCGGCCGCTCGTACCGCGAACTGCCGCTGCGCCTCTTCGAGTTCGGGACGGTGTACCGGTACGAGAAGTCCGGCGTGGTGCACGGCCTGACCCGGGCCCGCGGCTTCACCCAGGACGACGCGCACATCTACTGCACCCGCGAGCAGATGGCGGAGGAGCTCGACTCCACGCTGACCTTCGTGCTCAACCTGCTCCGTGATTACGGTCTGACCGACTTCTACCTGGAGCTGTCGACCAAGGACCCGGTCAAGTACGTCGGCAGCGACGAGACCTGGGAGGAGGCCACCGCGGTCCTCGCCGCCGTGGCCGAGAAGCAGGGCCTGCCGCTGGTCCCGGACCCGGGCGGCGCGGCCTTCTACGGCCCGAAGATCTCGGTGCAGGCCCGCGACGCCATCGGCCGTACCTGGCAGATGTCGACCATCCAGCTCGACTTCAACCTGCCGGAGCGCTTCGACCTGGAGTACACCGCGGCGGACGGCTCGCGCCAGCGGCCGGTCATGATCCACCGGGCGCTGTTCGGCTCGATCGAGCGGTTCTTCGCGGTGCTGCTGGAGCACTACGCCGGCGCCATGCCGCCGTGGCTGGCCCCGGTCACCGTGACCGGCATCCCGATCACCGACGAGCACGTGCCGTACCTGCTGGAGGTCGCGGCGAAGCTGAAGAAGCACGGGATCCGGGTCGAGGTGGACACCTCGGACGACCGCATGCAGAAGAAGATCCGCAACGCCCAGAAGGCGAAGACCCCGTTCATGCTGATCGCGGGCAACGACGACGTCGAGGCGGGCGCGGTCTCCTTCCGCTACCGCAACGGCGAGCAGAAGAACGGCGTGCCGGTGGCCGACGCGATCGCCGAGATCGTCGACGCCGTGGAGCGCCGCATCCAGGTGTGATGCCGTAGTCGGCGGCAGGTGCGGGGCAGTCTCCTCGGGGAGACTGCCCCACTCTGCTTTGCAAGCCACGCCGGGCGAATATGCTGATCAGCATGACGACTGAGCCGGAACTGCAGCGGGGCGTCGGCGAGCCGGACGGCTTCCGCCGCCTGTGGACCCCCCATCGGATGGCGTACATCCAGGGCGAGAACAAGCCCACCGGCCCGGCTCCGGACGACGGTTGCCCGTTCTGCTCGATCCCGTCGCTGAGCGACGAGGACGGGCTGGTCGTCGCGCGCGGCAGCGCGGTGTTCGCGGTGCTCAACCTCTACCCGTACAACGGCGGCCACCTGATGGTCGTCCCGTACCGGCACGTTGCCGACTACACCGACCTGGACGAGGCGGAGACCGCCGAACTGGCGGTGTTCACCAAGAACGCGATGACGGCGCTGCGGGCGGCCTCGGGGGCGCACGGCTTCAACATCGGGATGAACCAGGGCGCGGCGGCCGGTGCCGGGATCGCGGCGCACCTGCACCAGCACGTGGTGCCGCGCTGGGGCGGGGACACCAACTTCATGCCGGTGGTCGGCCACACCAAGGTGCTGCCGCAACTGCTGGCGGACACCCGGAAGATGCTCGCCGAGGCCTGGCCGCAGGACTAGGGCCAGGGTCAGGGCCAGGACCAGGCCCGAGCGGACGCGGAAGGGCCCGCCGCCGGGGGATCTCGGTGGCGGGCCCTTCGTCGTCCCGGCTCAGCCGCCGTCGTAGTGGTCGACCTTGAACGGGCGGGTGCCCTGGACCTCGGACTTGATGATCGAGGCGCGGTTCTTGAAGAAGCGCTCGGTGTCGAGGTCGTGCTCCTCCAGGAACTCCAGCGTGGCGGTGTGCACCGCGCTGAGTACCGGGTTGGCGACGTTGAGTGCGTTGTCGGTCATGGAGCGGGTGTTCCACGGGGGCGCGGCCCAGGCGTGCCGGAAGCCGAAGGGCTCGGGCAGGCCGAGGCCGCCGCCGAGCCAGGCGAGCAGGCTGGGCATCCGCTGGAACGGCGCGCGGACGGCCTGGCGGACCACCTCGTCGTTGTCGATCAGGGGGAGCTTGACGGTCTGCTCCTCCCAGAACCGCACGGGCTTGGGGACCGTCTTCTCCTTGTCCTTGGGCTTGTCGAAGAAGAGGCCGTTGACCGGTCCGAGCGCGTAGCCGGCCACCGTGATGTTCATGGTGTGGGCGAGCAGGACGACGGTGACGGTGAAGGTGATGACCAGCTTGCCGTCGTGGGTGACGAACTGGGTGGCGAGGTAGTGCCGGGGGCCGCCGGAGAAGGTCTGCTTGTCGGCGATGCCCTGGACGGCGAACTCGCGCATCCGGTCGCCGTCCATGTCGGCGCCGTCCGGGCGGCCGATCTCGTCGGCGCCCTCGCCGACCTCCAGCACCACCCACTGCTTGACGGCGACGCCGGGGATCCCGCTGTTGGCGACGTCGCTGATGCCGAGGGCCTTGAGGTGGCCGGAGATCTTGCGGATGAGGTCCCAGGGGTGGAAGGCGCGGTAGTCGGCGTGGCCGTCGGCGGGGCGCAGGTTGTCGACCAGCCGCCACTCGCCCCAGCGCCTTCCGGCCCCGAGGATGCCCTTGCGGCCGGCGTAGTGCTGGATGTTGGTCTCCTGCTCGGACTCCAGACGGCCGAGCTTGGCGCGCAGGTCGGCGGCCTTCTTGTCCAGGTCGTCGCGGGGGACGGCCTTGGGGACGGTGGCGGCGACGGCGTTGCCCTCGACCAGGGCCGTCCAGCGGGCGCGCAGGTCCAGGGCGGAGCTGACCACGATCCGCTTGGCGAGGTACCAGCCGATGACGGGGGCGAGCATGACGAGGCGCAGGTAGACGCCGAGCAGTCCGGCGGCGGGCGGCCGGATGGCGAGCAGCAGGGCGACGGCGACGGCGGCGATGAGCACCAGGGTGCCGTAGAAGGAGGCGTTCTTCGGGTTGTCCCGCTTGAGCCAGGCGCGGAGCTGGAAGGCGCCGAGCCAGAGCAGGGTGCCGGGCAGGAAGAGGAGGCCGGTGACGACGGTGACGGTGGTGAGCCGGCGGTCGCGGGCGGCCCGGAGGTCCTCGGCGGCGAGGCAGTGTTCGACGATCTGGCGGGTGTCGATGCCGAAGGACGGGACGAGGGGTTTGCGGTCGCCGCCGAGGGCGCGTCCGATCACGGCGCGGCTGAAGGCCTCGCCAAGGTTGGGGCGGAAGAGCGCGAACCGGCCCTTCTTGGCGGTGGCGTCGGTGACCGCGGTGACGAATTCGCCGACCTCCCCGTCGCGGTAGGCGGCCGAGGAGAGCGCCTGGGTGACGGCGGTCTGCGGGCCGGCGTCGGTCCGGGGTATCTGCGCACCCGGAGTCATGTCGAGTGTGGTCACGGTGGCGTCCCCTCCTCCCCTTGTCAGCGGCAGGTTACCGTGCCCCGGTACCGCCGCGCCGATGATCGTCTGAAGTGCCGTCACGTTCGGGCCACGCAGGGCCCGTGGGGCATGATGCCCGCCTTTCGCACCGGTGACGCCCTTCTCCGTGGGCGCGGGGGCGCAATGGGGCACGATGGGCGCATGGAGCGATCCGAGGGAGTTGCGGTGAAGGATCCGGTGCTGGTCTTCGACGGGGACTGCGCGTTCTGCACGACGTGCGCGGGCTGGGCGGAGCGGTACCTGCGGCAGACGCTGGCCTCGGGGGGCTGGGAGGCGGTGCCGTTCCAGTTCGCGGACCTGGCGGAGCTGGACGCGCTGGCCGGCGGGCGCGGCGAGGTGTCCTGGGAGCGGGCCGAGCGTGAGGTGCTGTGGGTGACGCCGGCGGGCCGGGTGTACGGCGGTGCGCAGGCGGTGGCGCGGCTGCTGATGCGCTCGGGCGGGGCGTGGGCGTACCTGGGCGGGCTGCTGGCGCTGGCACCGGTGCGGCCGGTGGCGGGTGTGGTCTACCGCTGGGTGGCGGCGAACCGGCACCGGATGCCGGGTGGGACGCCGGCCTGTTCGCTGCCGCAGGCCCAGCGCCCGGCCGGCTGATCCTGCCCGCCCGCTCGGCTGATCCGGCCCCCGCCCGCCCGGCCGGTCCGCCGGACGGGCCTAGCGGGTGTCGGTGTAGCGGGCGGCGAGGGCGGCGGGCATGGGTTCGTGGCGCACGTGGGCGCGGGTGAACTCGGCGGTGCCGTGGGTGAGCGAGCGCAGGTCGACGGGGTAGCGGACGAGTTCGAGTTCGGGGACCTCGGCGCGCAGCAGGGTGAGGCCGGGGCCGCCGGTCTCGGTGCCGAGGACGCGGCCGCGGCGGGCGGAGAGGTCGGTGAGGACGGCGCCGAGGTAGTCGTCGGGGAGCAGGACGCTGACGGCGGCGACGGGTTCGAGCAGCCGGATGACGGCGTGTTCGGCGGCGTCGCGCAGGGCGAGGGCGGCGGCGTTCTGGAAGGCGGAGTCGGAGGAGTCGACGGAGTGCGCCTTGCCGTCGGTGAGGGTGACCCGGACGTCGACGAGCGGGTAGCCGGTGGAGACGCCCTTGGCGAGTTGGGCGCGGACGCCCTTCTCGACGGAGGGGATGAAGTGCTTGGGGACGGCGCCGCCGACGACGTGTTCCTGGAACTCGAAGCCGGAGCCGGCCGGGAGGGGTTCGACTTCGAGGTCGCAGATGGCGTACTGGCCGTGGCCGCCGGACTGTTTGACCAGCCGGCCGTGGCCGGCGGCGGCGGTGCCGAAGGTCTCGCGGAGGGCGACCTTGGGTTCGACGGTGTCGACGTGGACGCCGTGCCGGCCGCGGAGGCGGTCGAGGACGACCTCGGCGTGGGCCTCGCCGGTGCACCAGAGGACCAGTTGGTGGGTGTCGGGGTTCTGTTCCAGGCGCAGGGCCGGGTCTTCGGCGGCGAGCCGGGCGAGGGCCTGGGAGAGCTTGTCGTCGTCGGCCTTGCTGTGGGCTTCGACGGCGATCGGCAGCAGGGCCTCGGGGACGGTCCAGGCCTCGAGCTTCACCGGGTGGCCGGGTTCGTGGACGGTGTCGCCGGCGCGGGCGGAGGTGAGCTTGGCGGCGCAGACGAGGTCGCCGGCGACGGCGTGCGGGACGGTGCGCTGGAGCTTGCCGAAGGGGCTGGTGAGGCCGGTGACGCGTTCGTCGCCGTCCTGGTCGGTGGGGTGCTCGGGGCCGGTGAGGTGGATCCGGGTGTCGGGGCGCAGGGTGCCGGCGTAGACGCGCAGCAGGCTGATCCGGCCGACGTAGGCGTCGCCGGTGACGCGGATGACCTGGGCGGCGAGCGGGGCGTCGGGGTCGCACTCGGGGGCGGGGCGGGTGCGTTCGGTGGGGTCGGGGAACGTGGTGGTGATGAGGTCGAGGAGTTCGGTGGCGCCGAGGCCGCTCTCGCTGGTGGGGACGGCGGGGTGGAGGGCGCAGGCGAGGACTTCGCGGCGCATGCCGGCTTCGAGGGCGTCGGTGTCGAGGGGCTCGCCGGCGAGGTAGCGCTCCATGAGGGCGTCGTCCTGGCCGGAGATGGCTTCGACGAGGCTTTCCCGGGCGGGACCGGTGTCGGGGAGCGGGTCGGCCTGGCCGTAGGTGTGGCCGGTGAGGAGGTCGACGCTGCCGTCGGGGTGGCCGTCGTGGCGGATGGGGAGGAAGAGCGGGCGCAGGGTGTCCGGTCCGAGGCCGAAGGCGTCGTGGCAGGCGGTGAGGATGTCGTCGAAGCTGCCGCGGGCGATGTCGAGTTTGGCGACGGCGATGGCGCGCGGGATGCCTTCGGCGGCGCACTCGCGCCAGAGGGCGCGGGTCGGAGCGGTGACCGGGTCGGTGGCGGAGACGACGAAGACGGCGCCGTCGGCGGCGTGCAGGGCGGCCCGGAGGTCGGCGGTGAAGTCGGGGTGGCCGGGCGGGTCGAGCAGGTTGACCTTGATGCCGTTCCATTCGAGGGGGAGCAGCGAGAGCTGGACGGAGCGTTGCTGCTGGTGCTCGATCTCCTCGTGGTCGGAGACGGTGTTGCCGTCGGTGACGCGGCCGGCGCGGCCGATGGCCCCGGCGGCGAGGGCGAGGGATTCGGCGAGGGTGGTCTTGCCCACGCCGCTGCAGCCGATGAGGACGACGTTGCGCAGTTGGCCTGGGCCGGTGACGGTGGGCGCCTGGCCGGCTCGTGCGGTGCTGCGGTCGGGCATCGGGGTCTCCTCCCGTCGCGCCGGGGGTGTCGTGAAAAGTCTAGGTGCGGTGTCGGCGGGGCGCCGGGTCGCGGCGCGCGGGAGGGCGGCCCCGGTGACCGTGCGTGTGCGTCCGTGCGCCGAGGGTGCCGGGTGGGCGGGGTGCCGGGGGCGGTGGGCGGTGCGGTGCGGCGGAGGGTGTCGTCGGCGTGGCTACGATGGGTGCGCCGGTTGGGCTGATCCAGTCGGCCGTCTGCCGCGCTACCCGCCGCAGGCGGGTACCAGGGAGATCGGAGCGGTCGGGAAGGCCATGCTCAACAAATACGCGCGTGCCTTCTTCACACGTGTCCTGACCCCGTTCGCCGCGTTCCTGATCCGGCTGGGTGTGAGCCCGGACGCCGTGACCCTGATCGGTACCGCCGGTTCGGTGGCGGGTGCGCTGGTGTTCTTCCCGCGCGGGGAGTTCTTCTGGGGCACCATCACGATCACGCTGTTCATCTTCTCGGACCTGGTGGACGGGAACATGGCCCGGCAGCTGGGCCGGTCCACCAAGTGGGGTGCGTTCCTGGACTCCACGCTGGACCGGGTGGCGGACGCGGCGATCTTCGGCGGTCTGGCGATGTGGTACGCGGGGGAGGGCGACAACAACCTGCTCTGCGCGGTGGCGATCTTCTGCCTGGCGAGTGGTCTGGTGGTGTCGTACACCAAGGCGCGGGCGGAGAGCCAGGGCCTGCCGTGTGACGTGTCGGGGCTGGTGGAGCGGGCCGAGCGGCTGGTGATCAGCCTGGTGGCGGCCGGGGTGGCCGGTCTGCACGCGTTCGGCGTGCCGTACGTGGAGTGGCTGCTGCCGGTGGCGCTGTGGCTGGTCGCGGCGGGCAGTCTGGTGACGGTGTTCCAGCGGATGCTGACGGTGCGCCGGGAGGCGTTCGAGGCCGACCGAGTGGCGGCCGGGAGCTGAAGGGGGGCGGGCCTGCGGTGAAGGACCGACTGGTGTACTCGGCGTACGCGCTGGGCTGGGCGGCGTTGAAGCACCTGCCCGAGCCGGTCGCGCGCGGTCTGTTCGACGGGCTCGCCGACTTCGCGTGGCGCAAGCGCGGCAAGCGGGTGCTGCAGCTGGAGGCGAATCTGCTGCGGGTGCGCCCGGGGGTGGACGAGGCCGGGCTGCGGGAGCTGTCGCGGGCCGGGATGCGCTCGTACCTGAGGTACTGGATGGAGTCGTTCCGGCTGCCGGTGTGGAGCCGGGAGCGGGTGGCCCGGGATGTCCGGGTGGAGGGCTTCGAGCACCTTCGGGCGGCGATGGAGTCCGGTCGCGGTGCGGTGATAGCGCTGCCGCACATGGGCAACTGGGACCTCGCGGGGGCCTGGGTGGCGCTGGAGGGGTACCCGTTCACGACGGTCGCCGAGCGGCTGAAGCCGGAGGAGCTGTTCGACCGGTTCGTGGCGTTCCGTGAGGGCCTCGGCATGGAGGTGCTGGCGCTGACGGGCGGCGGGGTCAGCGTGGTCGGCACGCTGGCGCGGCGGCTCCGTGAGGGGCGGCTGGTCTGCCTGGTGGGTGACCGGGACCTCTCGGAGGCCGGGATCGAGGTGTCCTTCTTCGGCGAGGCGACGAGGATGCCGGCCGGCCCGGCGGCGCTGTGCCAGCGGACCGGGGCGGCGCTGCTGCCGGTGACGCTCTGGTACGACGGTCCGGTGATGCGGGCGCGGATCCACCCGGAGGTCCCGGTGCCGGCCGAGGGGGACCGGGAGGAGCGGACCCGGGCGATGGTGCAGGAGATGGCGGGGGTCTGGGAGCTGGGGATCCGGGAGCACCCGGAGGACTGGCACATGCTGCAGCGGTTCTGGCTCGCCGACCTGCCGGTCCGTGCGACGGTGGAGGCGCCGGCCGCGCGGCGGGCGGCCCGCCCGGCCGGGGCCGCGGAGCCGGCCGGCGAGCCCGCCGCCGAGGCCTCCGGGTCCTGATCCCGCCGCCCGTCGAGGCGCCCGTCCCGAGAGGTCGAGGCGCCCGTCCCGAGAAAACGTGAGGAACCAGTGAAGATCGGCATCGTCTGCCCGTACGACTGGGACGTCCCCGGCGGGGTGCAGTTCCACATCCGGGACCTGGCCGAGCACCTGATCGGCCTGGGCCACGAGGTGTCGGTGCTGGCGCCGGCGGAGGACGACGACGCGCTGCCGCCGTACGTGGTCTCGGCCGGGCGGGCGGTGGCGGTCCCGTACAACGGGTCCGTGGCGCGGCTGAGCTTCGGCATCCTGTCCGCGGCGCGGGTGCGGCGGTGGCTGAACGAGGGCCGCTTCGACATCCTGCACGTGCACGAGCCGGCCTCGCCGAGCCTGTCGATGCTGGCCGCCTGGTCGGCGTCCGGGCCGATGGTCGGCACCTTCCACACCTCGAACCCGCGCTCGCGGGCGATGATCGCGGCCTCGCCGATCCTCCAGCCGGGGCTGGAGAAGATGCGGGCGCGGATCGCGGTGAGCGA
Organism: Kitasatospora sp. NPDC127111; assembly: GCF_042677465.1. NCBI lineage: Bacteria > Bacillati > Actinomycetota > Actinomycetes > Kitasatosporales > Streptomycetaceae > Kitasatospora > Kitasatospora sp. NPDC127111. The sequence continues at coordinate 110,201 of NZ_JBHXTG010000015.1, read as the reverse complement.
GTACGCCCGGCGGACCCTGGTCGAGCACCTCGGCGGGGACGCGGTGGTGATCCCCAACGGGGTGGACGTCGGCTTCTTCGCCGAGGCCGAGCCGGACCCGCGGTGGACCGGCGGCGCGGCCGCGGGCGAACCCGGCACGATCGGCTTCATCGGCCGGATCAACGAGCCGCGCAAGGGCCTGCCGACGCTGCTGGCGGCGCTGCCGGCGATCCTGGCGGAGCGGCCCGGCGTGCGGCTGCTGGTGGCCGGCAAGGGGGACGAGGAGGAGGCGGTCGCCGGGCTGGCGCCGGAGGTCCGCCGGCAGGTGGAGTTCCTCGGCATGGTCAGCGACCGGGACAAGGCCCGGCTGCTGCGCAGCGTCGACCTGTACGTGGCGCCGAACACCGGCGGCGAGAGCTTCGGGATCATCCTGGTCGAGGCGATGTCGGCGGGCGCGCCGGTGCTGGCCAGCGATCTGGACGCGTTCAAGCAGGTGCTGGACGGCGGTGACGCGGGCGAGCTGTTCCCGGTGGAGGACGCGGACGCGCTGGCCGGGGCGGCGCTGCGGCTGCTGGGCGACCCGGGCCGGCTGGAGGAGCTGCGCAAGGCCGCGTCCCGGCACGTCCGGCGCTTCGACTGGTCGACGGTCGGCGCGGACATCCTGGCGGTGTACGAGACGGTGACGGCGGGCGCGGCGGCGGTGGTCGGGGAGGACGAGCGGGGCGGGCGGCGCGGCCGGTTCGGGCTGGCCCGGGACTGACGTCCGCCGCCGGGCGCGGCCGGGCGGGAATCCCCGGCGGCCGCGCGGGGTTGGGGGTGTCCCGGACCGTACCGATCACCCTGACCCCTGGAGGCACCGATGCCGCAGATCTCCGTCGACTACTCGCCCGAGCTGGCCGGCGCGTTCGACCGCCGTGAGCTGGGCCTGGCCATCAACCGGCTCGCCGTGGAGACCATCGACGCGAAGCCCGAGGCCTGCAAGACGATCTTCCGCGAGGTGCGGGGCCTCGTGGTGGGCGACAGCGAGGGCCCGGACACCCAGGTGTACGTGGAGTTCCAGATCTTCCCGGGCCGCACCCCGGAGGCCAAGGCGGCGCTGAGCGACGCCGTGCAGGCGCTGCTGGCGGAGAAGGTGACCCCGGTGCCGGGCACCCGGCTGTTCACGGCGGTGAACATCTCGGACATCGACCGCGGCAGCTACCGCAGCGCGACCATCGGCGGCTGAACCGCGGGCACCCGGTAGCGTAGCGCCCCGTGACTACCTGGATCTGGGCCGGCGTGGCCGTGGTGCTGTTCGGCATGTACCTGAGTTGGACGGCCGGGCGGCTGGACCGGTTGCACGCCCGGATCGACGCCGCCCGCGCGGCGCTGGACGCGCAGCTGGTCCGCCGGGCGTCGGTGGCGATCGAGCTGGCCACCTCCTCGCTGCTGGACCCGGCGGCCTCGCTGCTGCTGCTGGACGCCGCGCACGCGGCCCGGCAGGCCGAGGACGAGGAGCGCGAGGTCGCGGAGAGCCGGCTCAGCATGGCGCTGCGGGCGGTGCTGGCCGAGCCGGAGCAGGTGGCCGTGCTGGTGGCCGAGCCGGGGGGCGAGGAGGCGGTGCGGGACCTCACCGCGGCGGTGCGCCGGGTGCCGATGGCCCGGCGGTTCCACAACGACGCGGTGCGGGCGGCCCGGGCGGTGCGGGAGCACCGGCTGGTGCGCTACTTCCGGCTGGCGGGCAAGGCGCCGTTCCCGATGGCGTTCGAGATGGATGACGCGCCGCCGCCGGCGCTCACCCCGGAGGGCGCTCCGGCGTAGACGAACGATGGTCCGGATACGGCCCCTTTGTCGTATCCCGGCGATCGGTCTGGACTTGATGGAGCATGAAGTGGCCCGTTTTTCTGCCTAACATAGGGCGATAGCACTGGTTCATCTTCGAGTGAGGTCTCACGTGTCCACCAGCCCCACCACCGCAGACCAGCCGCAGATCGGTACCGCCCGGGTGAAGCGCGGCATGGCCGAGCAGCTCAAGGGCGGTGTGATCATGGACGTGGTCAACGCCGAGCAGGCCAAGATCGCCGAGGACGCCGGCGCTGTCGCCGTCATGGCGCTCGAGCGGGTCCCGGCCGACATCCGCAAGGACGGCGGCGTCGCCCGCATGTCGGACCCGAACATGATCGAGGAGATCATCGACGCGGTCTCGATCCCGGTCATGGCCAAGTCCCGGATCGGCCACTTCGTCGAGGCCCAGGTCCTGCAGTCGCTCGGCGTCGACTACATCGACGAGTCCGAGGTGCTGACCCCGGCCGACGAGGTCAACCACTCCGACAAGTGGGCGTTCACCACCCCCTTCGTCTGTGGCGCCACCAACCTGGGCGAGGCCCTGCGCCGCATCGCCGAGGGTGCGGCCATGATCCGCTCCAAGGGTGAGGCCGGCACCGGCAACGTCGTCGAGGCCGTCCGCCACCTGCGCCAGATCAAGAACGAGATCGGCCACCTGCGCGCCCTGGACCACAACGAGCTGTACGCCGCCGCCAAGGAGCTGCGCGCCCCGTACGAGCTGGTCAAGGAGGTCGCCGAGCTCGGCAAGCTGCCGGTCGTGCTGTTCTCCGCCGGTGGTGTGGCCACCCCGGCCGACGCCGCGCTGATGCGCCAGCTGGGCGCCGAGGGCGTCTTCGTCGGCTCCGGCATCTTCAAGTCGGGCGACCCGGCCAAGCGTGCCGCCGCGATCGTGAAGGCCACCACCTTCTTCGACGACCCGAAGATCATCGCGGACGCCTCCCGCAACCTGGGCGAGGCCATGGTCGGCATCAACTGCGACACCCTGCCCGAGGCCGAGCGTTACGCCAACCGCGGCTGGTAGTCCCCGCCCGGCGGCCCGCTGCGCGGTGTGATCATCAGCGCGGCGGGCCGCTGCGCGTCGTCCGTACGAGAGTCTGAAGAGGTAGCAGAGTGTCCACTCCAGTCATCGGCGTCCTCGCCCTGCAGGGTGACGTCCGCGAGCACCTGGTCGCGCTGGCCGAGGCCGACGCGCTGGCCCGCCCGGTACGCCGTGCCGAGGAGCTGGCCGAGGTCGACGCGCTGGTGATCCCCGGCGGGGAGTCCACCACCATGTCCAAGCTGGCGCTGCTGTTCGGCGTCATGGAGCCGCTGCGCGAGCGGGTCGGCGCCGGCATGCCGGTGTACGGCACCTGCGCGGGCATGATCATGCTGGCCGACAAGATCCTGGACGGCCGTGACGACCAGGAGACCGTCGGCGGCATCGACATGACCGTGCGCCGCAACGCCTTCGGCCGCCAGAACGAGTCCTTCGAGTCCGGCATCGCCTTCAAGGGCCTGGACGACGCGCCGGTGCACGGCGTGTTCATCCGCGCCCCCTGGGTCGAGGCCGTGGGCGCGGGCGTCGAGGTGCTGGCCGAGCTGCCGGCCGCCGACGGTCCGGAGAGTCGGATCGTCGCCGTCCGCCAGGGCAACCTTCTGGCGACCTCGTTCCACCCCGAGCTGACCGGTGACCACCGGGTGCACGCCTACTTCGTGCGGATGGTCGAGGAGCACCTGGCCGCCTGAACGGCGCGGTGCTGACCGTGTGCGCTCCGCCGGTGACGACACCGGTAAGATCTCATCTGTTCAATTTCCATTGGCGACGTAAAGGAGCTGGCGATGTCCGGCCACTCTAAGTGGGCTACCACCAAGCACAAGAAGGCCGTGATCGACGCCAAGCGCGGCAAGCTCTTCGCCAAGATGATCAAGAACATCGAGGTGGCGGCGCGCACCGGCGGTCCCGACCCGGCCGGCAACCCGACCCTCTACGACGCCATCCAGAAGGCGAAGAAGAGCTCGGTCCCGATCGACAACATCAACCGCGCCGTCAAGCGCGGTGGCGGCCTGGAGGCCGGCGGCGCCGACTACCAGACCATCATGTACGAGGGCTACGGCCCGAACGGTGTCGCGGTGCTCATCGAGTGCCTCACCGACAACCGCAACCGTGCCGCCTCCGACGTGCGCGTCGCGATGACCCGCAACGGCGGCTCGATGGCCGACCCGGGTTCGGTGTCGTACCTGTTCACCCGCAAGGGTGTCGTCATCGTCCCCAAGGCCGACGGCGTGGACGAGGACAAGCTGTTCGAGGTCGTCCTCGACCAGGAGCCCGAGGAGATCAACGACCTCGGCGACTCCTTCGAGATCGTCTCCGAGGCGTCCAAGATGGTCGCCGTCCGCACCGCCCTGGTGGACGCCGGCGTCGACTACGACTCGGCCGAGGCCAACTTCCTCCCGAGCATGCAGGTCGAGCTGGACGTCGACGGCGCCCGCAAGATCCTGAAGCTGATCGACGCCCTGGAGGACAGCGACGACGTGCAGAACGTCTTCGCCAACTTCGACATCAGCGACGAGGTCGGTGCGCAGCTCGACGCCGAGTGACCGTTCGCACTCCCCGGCCCGGTGGTCCCGCGACCACCGGGCCGGTGTCGTCTGCGGCGTTGTCGGACCCGGGCGGTAGCCTTCGCAGGTCGCCGGGCACGGCGGCCGGCGAGCGGCCGATCACGGCGGATCACAGGGACGGGGCGTGGCGTGCGGGTACTGGGTGTGGACCCGGGGCTGACCAGGTGCGGGGTCGGCGTGGTCGAGGGTGCGCCCGGCCGGCCGCTGCGGATGGTCGGGGTCGGCGTGGTGCGCACCCCCGCCGAGGCGGAGATCGGGCCGCGGCTGCTCCTGGTCGAGCAGGGCATCGAGAGCTGGCTCGACGAGCACCGGCCGGACCTCGTCGCCGTCGAGCGGGTCTTCGCCCAGCACAACGTCCGGACGGTGATGGGCACCGCCCAGGCCAGCGCGGTCGCGATGCTCTGCGCGACGAGGCGGGGCATCCCCGTCACGCTGCACACCCCCAGCGAGGTGAAGGCCGCCGTCACCGGCTCCGGCCGGGCCGACAAGGCCCAGGTCACCGCCATGGTGCAGCGGCTGCTGCGGCTCGACGCCCCGCCCAAGCCGGCCGACGCCGCCGACGCGCTGGCGCTGGCCATCTGCCACATCTGGCGCGGCGGCGCGACGAACCGCATCGAGGCGGCCGTCCGGGCTGCCCGCGCCACCCCTCCCCAAGGCTCCACCCTGAAAGGAAGTAGCCGGTGATCGCCTTCGTCCAGGGTCCGGTCGCGGCCATCGCGGCCGGTGTCGCCGTCATCGAGGTCGGCGGGGTCGGCATGGCCGTGCAGTGCACGCCGAACACGCTGGCCGGTCTGCGACCGGGTGAGCCCGTCCGGCTCGCGACCTCGCTCGTGGTCCGGGAGGACTCGCTGACCCTCTTCGGTTTCGCGGACGACGACGAGCGGGCCGTCTTCGAGATCCTGCAGGCCGCGCCGGGCGTCGGCCCGAAGCTGGCACAGGCCATCCTCGGCGTGCACAGCCCCGACGAGCTGCGCGCCGCCGTCGCCGCCGGGAACGAGAAGGCGCTGGTGGCCGTGCCCGGCATCGGCAAGGCCAAGGCGGCCAAGCTGCTGCTGGAGTACAAGGACAAGCTGGGCGCCCCGCACGGCGCGGTGCCGGCGCAGAAGCCGATCGCGGCCGGGCCGGCGCCGTGGAGCGAGCAGCTGCACTCGGCCCTGACCGGCCTGGGGTACGCCCCGCGCGAGGCCGACGAGGCGGTCGTGGCCGTCACTCCGGAGGCGGAGGCCCAGCAGTCGCCGGACGTCGGCGCCCTGCTCAGGCTCGCCCTCCGCGGTCTCAACCGTTCCCGCTGAAGCCATCTGACGATCTGTCCGTTTGTCGACTTTGGAGCCCAAGCCGATGAGTTTTCACGACTCCGACCCGGCCGACCGGCTGGTGACGGCCGCCGCCGACGGTGAGGACCAGGCGGTCGAGGCGGCGCTGCGCCCCAAGCAGCTGGACGAGTTCATCGGCCAGGAGCGGGTGCGCGAGCAGCTGTCCCTGGTGCTCCAGGCGGCCCGCAAGCGCGGCACCGCGCCGGACCACGTCCTGCTCAGCGGCCCGCCCGGGCTCGGCAAGACCACCCTCTCCATGATCATCGCGGCCGAGCTGGGCGCCCCGATCCGGATCACCTCCGGGCCGGCCATCCAGCACGCGGGGGACCTCGCGGCGATCCTCTCCTCGCTCACCGAGGGCGAGGTGCTCTTCCTCGACGAGATCCACCGGATGTCCCGGCCCGCCGAGGAGATGCTCTACATGGCGATGGAGGACTTCCGGGTCGACGTGATCGTCGGCAAGGGCCCGGGCGCCACCGCCATCCCGCTGGAGCTGCCGCCGTTCACCCTGGTCGGCGCGACCACCCGGGCCGGCCTGCTGCCGCCGCCGCTGCGCGACCGCTTCGGCTTCACCGGCCACATGGAGTTCTACGCGCCGGCCGAGCTGCAGCGGGTGGTGCACCGCTCGGCGTCGCTGCTGGACGTCGAGATAGACCCGGCCGGGGCGGCCGAGATCGCCGGCCGCTCCCGGGGCACCCCGCGCATCGCCAACCGGCTGCTGCGCCGGGTCCGCGACTACGCGCAGGTCCGGCACGACGGCGTGGTCACCGCGGAGATCGCCGCCCAGGCGCTGGACGTCTACGAGGTGGACGCCCGCGGGCTGGACCGGCTGGACCGCGCGGTGCTGGACGCGCTGCTGCGGCTGTTCGGCGGCGGGCCGGTCGGTTTGTCGACACTGGCGGTCGCGGTGGGGGAGGAGGCCGAGACGGTCGAGGAGGTGGCCGAGCCCTTCCTGGTCCGCGAGGGCCTGCTCGCCCGCACCCCGCGCGGCCGGATCGCCACCGCCGCCGCGTGGCAGCACCTCGGGCTGACCCCGCCGCCGCAGACCCCGCCGGTCCAGACCACCCGGGGCGCGGGGGGCGCGGTGACGGCCCAGCCGGAGCTCTTCCCCGCCGACGAGGGCTGAACGGGTGACGCCGGGCCCGTCGGCGCGGGCCCGGGCCGGGGCCGGGCGGCGCGCCGCGCCCGGCGGGCAGGCCAGGGGAGAAGCCGCGGGAGAAGTCCGGGGAAACTGTGCAGGCCGAGGCTCGCCACTTTCGGCGGCAGGATGCGATGCTTGGCGTTGTCCGATCAGTTCGGGGTCGCCTAGACTCCGCCGGACCGCCCCTCTCACCTGACGGGCCGACCAATACCACACAGGCCGCCCGTCGGCGGCCCGTAAAGGACCCTGGCTGTATGAGCTTCATCATCCTTCTCCTCCCCGTCGTCGCGATCGTGCTCATGTTCCGGTCGCAGAAGAAGCGGCAGCAGCAGATGCAGCAGATGCAGACGTCGCTGGAGCCCGGGGCGGGCGTGCGCACCATTGGCGGCCTGTACGCGCAGGTGAAGGCGGTCAACGACGAGACCGTCGAGCTGGAGATCGCGCCGGGCGTGGTCACCCACTTCACCAAGAGCGCGATCGCGGCGGTCCTGGAGCCGGCGGAGTACGACGCGATCATCAACGGCCGCCCGGCCGAGGACGAGCTGCCCGAGGTCGCGGCCGAGGAGGCCGACGCCGAGCCGGCCGACGAGAAGCCGCTGACGCTCACCAAGGACGGCGCCGACAAGGCCGAGGCCGCCGAGGGCGGGGCTCCCGCGAGCAAGTAGTACGGTCGGGCACCAGCCCGGCCGCGCGGCACAGTGCCGCGAGCCCACAGGATCTCAGGGCCGCAGATCCGCCACGCCCCCGTCCAGCCACGAGCCGGACGGGGGTCCGGTAGGAGAGGTGGCATGGACAGGGAGAAACGAGCAAGGTGGCAACACCCAAGTCGCGCCCGCGCGACGGTTACCCGGGGCGGGCGCTGGCCCTCATCCTGGTGGTCACCGTCGGGTTGGTCGCCCTCATGTTCGGGACGGGCAACACCAAGCCCCGCCTCGGGATCGACCTCGCAGGCGGCACCAGCATCACGCTGAGCGCGAAGTCGACCGACCCCAAGGCGATCAACAAGTCCAACATGGACATCGCCACCGGGATCATCGAGCAGCGGGTCAACGGGATGGGTGTCTCCGAGGCGGAGGTCCAGACCCAGGGCGACCGGAACATCATCGTCAACATCCCCAAGGGCGGTGACAAGCAGAACGCGGCCGACCAGGTCGGCACCACCGCGAAGCTGTACTTCCGCCCGGTCCTCGCCCTGGCCCCGAGCGGCGTCCAGGCGCAGACCCCGAGCCCGGCCCCCTCGGCGAGCGGCAGCGCCGCCCCGAGCACGAGCCCCTCGGCCTCGCCCTCGACCGGCAGCACCGCCGCCGCGCCCAGCGCCACCGGCACCGCCAGCCCGACCAAGCAGGGCCGCCCGGTCGGCGAGGCGCTCGCCGCCAGCCCGTCCCCGACCGGCAGCGCCGTCCCCACCCCGAGCGCCACCGCCCCGGGCTCCGCCGCCGCGACCCCGGCCGCCACCGCCTCGGGCTCGGCCGCCGCCACTCCGAGCGCCGCCGCCACCGCCCCGACCACGCCGGACCTCTCGGCCGCGATGACCACGGGCACCGTGCCGCCGGAGCTGGCCGCCCAGTTCGCCGGCCTGGACTGCTCCAAGCCCGAGCAGCGCAACAAGAACTACCAGACCGACGAGGGCCGCCCGACCGTCGCCTGCACCCAGAAGGACGAGCGCGGCGTCTACTACAAGCTCGCCCTCGGCCCGGTCGCGGTCAACGGCTCGGACGTCTCCAAGGCGCAGGCCAGCATCGACACCCAGCAGGGCGCCGGCTGGCAGGTCCAGCTGCAGTTCAACGGCAAGGGCACCGACGCCTTCACCGCCGTCACCGGCAAGCTGGCCACCCAGCCCGACCCGGCCAACCAGTTCGCCATCGTGCTGGACGGCCAGGTCGTCTCCCACCCGTACGTGCGCAGCGCCATCCCCGGCGGCTCCGCCGTGATCTCGGGCAGCTTCACCCAGGCCGAGGCGCAGAACCTCGCCAACGTGCTGAGCTTCGGCGCCCTGCCGCTCGAGTTCACCACCGACGACGTCACCACCGTCTCCCCGCAGCTCGGTGGCGACCAGCTGGAGGCCGGCCTGATCGCCGGCGCCATCGGCATGCTGCTGGTGGTCGTCTACTCGCTGGTCTACTACCGCGGCCTCGGCCTGGTCTCGATCGCCGGTCTGATCGTCTCGGCGGCCCTGACCTACTCGATCATGAGCCTGCTCGGCGCCGGGATCGGCTTCGCGCTGAACCTGCCCGCCGTCTGCGGCGCGATCGTCGCGATCGGCATCACCGCGGACTCCTTCATCGTGTACTTCGAGCGCATCCGCGACGAGGTCCGCGAGGGCGCCCCGCTGCGCCCGGCCGTCCAGCGTGCCTGGCCGCGGGCCCGGCGCACCATCCTGGTATCGGACTTCGTGTCCTTCCTCTGTGCCGCGGTGCTCTACCTGGTCTCGGTCGGCAAGGTGCAGGGCTTCGCGTTCACGCTGGGTCTGACCACCGCGCTCGACGTCGTGGTGATCTTCCTGTTCACCAAGCCGCTGATCACGCTGCTGGCCCGCCGGAAGTTCTTCTCCGAGGGCCACCCGTGGTCCGGCCTGGACCCGAAGCGGCTGGGCGCCCGCCCGCCGCTGCGCAGCAGCCGCCGCCGTACCCCCTCGTCCGCCGCCGTGAAGGGGGCCTGACACCGTGTCACGCTTCTCCAATCTGGGCCACCGGCTCTACCAGGGCGAGGTCAGCTTCGACTTCGTCGGGCGCCGCAAGCTCTGGTACAGCATCTCCGGCGTGATCGTGCTGGTCGCGGCGATCGGCCTGGCCATGGGCCTGCACCTGGGCATCGAGTTCAAGGGCGGGTCGGTCTACACCGTCTCCAAGCCGGGGCTGAGCGTCTCCCAGGCGCAGGACGCGGCCGACAAGATCGTCTCCTCGCACCCGCTGGTGCAGTCGGTGGACGACGGCAAGAAGATCCGCATCCAGGTGTCGTCCGAGGACAACGTCTCCTCCTCGGTCTTCACGGACAAGCTCTCCAAGGAGATCGGCGTCCCGGTCGCGGAGATCGACACCCAGGTGATCGGCCCCAGCTGGGGTGAGCAGATCTCCAAGAAGGCCCTCACCGGCCTGATCATCTTCATGGTCCTGGTGACGGCCTACCTGGCGATCGCCTTCGAGTGGCGGATGGCGGTGGCCGCGCTGGTGGCCCTCATCCACGACCTCCTGATCACCATCGGGGTCTACGCCCTGGTGGGCTTCGAGGTCACCCCCGGTACGGTGATCGGCTTCCTGACCATCCTCGGGTACTCGCTCTACGACACGGTCGTCGTCTTCGACACCGTGAAGGAGAACACCAAGGGGCTCACCAAGCAGAACAAGCTCACCTACAGCGAGGCGGCCAACGCCGGCCTCAACCAGACCCTGGTGCGCTCGCTCAACACCACGGTGGTCGCCCTGCTCCCGGTGGCGGCGCTGCTGTTCATCGGTGGCGGCCTCCTGGGTGCCGGCACGCTGAACGACATCTCGCTCGCGCTGTTCATCGGCCTCGCCGCCGGCGCCTACTCCTCGATCTGCGTCGCCACCCCGCTGCTGGCGCAGCTCAAGGAGGAGCAGCCGGAGATGAAGGCGCTGCGCAAGCGCGTCCTCCAGCACCGGGCCGCGGCCGCCGCCAAGGCCGCCGCGACGCCGGAGGGCGAGGAGATCGCGGACGAGGACCTGCCGGCGGGTATGGTCGGTCAGCGCGGCCGGTCGGCCGGCACCTCGCGTGCCAAGGGCCGTCCGTCCACCAAGCGCTGAGCCCCTACCCCGAGGACAGGAACACCGTGACCACCGCCGACACCGCACTGGCCGAGCTGCTGAACAGCCGGATCCGGGACGTCCCGGACTACCCCAAGCCGGGTGTGCTGTTCAAGGACATCGCACCGCTGCTCGCCGACGCCGAGGCCTTCGGCGCCCTCACCCGGGCGCTGGCCCAGCGGGCGACGGAGCTCGGGGCGACCAAGGTGGTGGGCCTGGAGGCGCGCGGCTTCGTGCTGGCGGCCCCGGCGGCCTTCGCGGCCGGGCTCGGCTTCGTGCCGATCCGCAAGCAGGGCAAGCTGCCCGGCGAGGTGTTCCGCCGCTCGTACGAGCTGGAGTACGGCCAGGCGACGCTGGAGGTGCAGTGCGACGCCTTCGCGCCCGGTGAGCGGGTGCTGGTGGTGGACGACGTGCTGGCCACCGGCGGGACCATCGGCGCCTCGCTGGACCTCGTGAAGGAGGCCGGCGCCGAGCTGGCGGGCGTCGTGGTGCTGATGGAGCTGGGCTTCCTGGACGGCCGCGAGCGGCTGGCCGGGCACCTCGGCGGCGCGCCGCTGGAGACGCTGGTCACGGTCTGAGCCCCCGGGCAGGACGGACGGAGAGCGGCGGTCGGATCTTCCGGCCGCCGCTCTCCGCGTTCCCGGGAGCGGCCCGGGAAGCGCGCGGGGGCGGGCCGGGAGCGTGTCCGGGCCCGGGCGGCTGAACACCGGAGCGCCCGGCTCGGTACCATGAAGATTCATCCCCTCCCGGTTGTCCGTGAAGGTTCCAGCCGTACGAGGGGTCGGCCCGGTGCCCCGAGGAGTGTCCTTGCCCGACGAGGTTGTGCCCACGGCCGCAGCGGCCGCCCCCGAAAACCGTCCCACGCCCTCGGGGGCCACCCCGGCACGCCCGGCGCCGACCTCCTCGCGTCCGGTGGCTCCCGCGAGCCGCCCGTCCTCCACCGGCGGCATGCGCGCCCGGCTGGCCCGCCTCGGCGGCCAGCGCTCCAGCGTGCTCAACCCGGTGCTGGAGCCGCTGTTCCGCTCCATCCGGGCCAACGACCCGAAGGCCGACCCGGCGCTGCTGCGCGACATCGAGCGGGCCTACGCGGTCGCCGAGAAGTGGCACCGCGGGCAGAAGCGCAAGAGCGGCGACCCGTACATCACCCACCCGCTGGCGGTGGCCACCATCCTGGCCGAGCTCGGCATGGACGCCCCGACCCTGATGGCCGGGCTGCTGCACGACACCGTCGAGGACACCGACTACGGCCTGGAGACCCTGCGCAAGGACTTCGGGGACTCGGTGGCCCTGCTGGTCGACGGCGTCACCAAGCTGGACCGGGTCAAGTTCGGCGAGGCCGCGCAGGCCGAGACGGTCCGCAAGATGGTCGTCGCGATGGCCAAGGACCCGCGCGTCCTGGTGATCAAGCTGGCCGACCGCCTGCACAACATGCGCACCATGCGCTACCTCAAGCGGGAGAAGCAGGAGAAGAAGGCCCGCGAGACGCTGGAGATCTACGCCCCGCTGGCGCACCGGCTGGGCATGAACACCATCAAGTGGGAGCTGGAGGACCTCGCGTTCGCGATCCTCTACCCCAAGATGTACGACGAGATCGTCCGGCTGGTCGCCGAGCGCGCCCCCAAGCGGGACGAGTACCTGGCGACCGTCATCGACCAGGTCCAGGGGGACCTGCGCGGCGCCCGGATCACCGCCTCCGTCACCGGCCGGCCGAAGCACTACTACTCGGTCTACCAGAAGATGATCGTCCGGGGCCGGGACTTCGCCGAGATCTACGACCTGGTGGGCATCCGGGTCCTGGTCGACACCGTCCGCGACTGCTACGCGGCGCTGGGCACCATCCACGCGCGGTGGAACCCGGTGCCGGGGCGGTTCAAGGACTACATCGCGATGCCCAAGTTCAACATGTACCAGTCGCTGCACACCACGGTGATCGGTCCCGGCGGCAAGCCGGTCGAGCTGCAGATCCGCACCTTCGACATGCACCGCCGCGCCGAGTACGGCATCGCCGCGCACTGGAAGTACAAGCAGCGCGCGGTGGCCGGCGCCTCCAAGGTCCGCACCGACACCCCGACCCAGGCCCGCAAGGACGACAAGGCCGGCGCCGTCAACGAGATGGCCTGGCTGCGGCAGCTGCTGGACTGGCAGAAGGAGACCGAGGACCCGAGCGAGTTCCTGGAGTCGCTGCGCTTCGACCTCTCCAACAACGAGGTCTTCGTCTTCACGCCGAAGGGCGACGTCATAGCACTGCCCGCCGGCGCCACCCCGGTGGACTTCGCCTTCGCCGTCCACACCGAGGTCGGGTACCGCTGCATAGGGGCCCGGGTCAACGGGCGGCTGGTGCCGCTGGAGTCGACCCTGGAGAACGGCGACAGCGTCGAGGTCTTCACCTCCAAGGCGGAGAACGCCGGCCCCTCCCGGGACTGGCTGGGCTTCGTCAAGTCGCCGCGCGCCCGCAACAAGATCCGCGCCTGGTTCTCCAAGGAGCGCCGCGAGGAGGCGATCGAGCACGGCAAGGAGGCCATCGCCCGGGCGATGCGCAAGCAGGGCCTGCCGATCCAGCGGATCCTGACCGGCGACTCGCTGGTCACCCTGGCCCACGAGATGCGCTACCCCGACATCTCCTCGCTGTACGCGGCGATCGGTGAGGGCCACGTCGCGGCGCAGAACATCGTGCAGAAGCTGGTGCAGGCGCTCGGCGGCGAGGAGGGCGCCACCGAGGACCTCGCCGAGACCGCCACCCCGACCCACGACACCCGCCGGGCGGTCCGCCGCCGGGCCAAGGGCGACCCCGGGGTCATCGTCAAGGGAGTGGACGACGTCTGGGTCAAGCTCTCGCGCTGCTGCACGCCGGTGCCGGGCGACCCGATCGTCGGCTTCGTCACCCGCGGCAACGGCGTCTCGGTGCACCGCGCCGACTGCGTCAACGTGGAGGCGCTCAGCCAGCAGCCCGAGCGGATGATCGACGTCGAGTGGGCGGCCACCCAGTCGTCCGTCTTCCTGGTGGCCATCCAGGTGGAGGCGCTGGACCGCTCCCGGCTGCTCTCGGACGTCACCCGGGTCCTCTCCGACCAGCACGTCAACATCCTGTCGGCGGCGGTGCAGACCTCCCGCGACCGGGTGGCGATGAGCCGCTTCACCTTCGAGATGGGCGACCCGAAGCACCTCGGGCACGTGCTCAAGGCGGTCCGCGGCGTCGAGGGCGTCTACGACGTCTACCGGGTCACCTCGGCCCGCAAGTAGCGGCGACGGCGAAGGGCCCCGGGGTTGCTCCCCGGGGCCCTTCGCCGTTCCGCTCGGGCTCGGCGGCGGATCAGCCGCTGAACTCCTCCTGGCTCTTGTGGGCCTGCTCCAGCAGGGTCTGCACGCCGGCCAGCTCGGACTCCAGCTTGGCGACCTTGCTCGCGTTGCCGGCCGCCCGGGCCTTGTCCAGGTCGGCCTGGATCTTGTCCGCCTTGGCCTGGAAGAGGCCGACCATGCCGGCGGCACGGGCCTTGGCCTCCGGGTTGGAGCGCTTCCACTCGGCGTCCTCGGCCTCGCGGATCGCCCGCTCGACCGCGTTCAGCCGGCCGTCCAGCTTCGGCCGGGCGTCGCGCGGCACGTGCCCGATCGCCTCCCAGCGCTCGTTGATGTCGCGCAGCGCGGCCTTGGCGGCCTTCAGGTCGGTGACCGGCAGGATCGCCTCGGCCTCGGCCGCCAGCGCCTCCTTGAGCTTCTGGTTGGCGACCTGCTCGGCGTCGCGCTCGCTGAACACGGCGGACCGGGCCTGGAAGAAGACGTCCTGGGCGCCGCGGAACCGCGCCCACAGCTCGTCCTCGACGTCCCGCTGGGCGCGCCCGGCGGCCTTCCAGCGCGCCATCAGGTCGCGGTAGCGGGCCGCCGTCTCGCCCCACTCGGTGGACGAGGACAGCGCCTCCGCCTCGGTGACCAGCCGCTCCTTGACGGCCCGGGCCTGCTCGCGCTCGGCGTCCAGGGTCGCGAAGTGCGCCTTGCGGTGCTTGGAGAAGACCGAGCGGGCGTGCGAGAAGCGGTGCCACAGCTCGTCGTCGCTCTTGCGGTCCAGCCGCGGCAGGCCCTTCCAGGTGTCCACCAGCGCGCGCAGCCGGTCGCCGGCCTCCCGCCACTGGGTGGACTCGGCGAGGCGCTCGGCCTCGGAGACCAGCGCCTCCTTGGCGGCCCGGGTCTCGTCCTGGGCCTTGGCGCGGGCCGCCTTGCGCTCCTCGCGACGGCTCTCGATCTCACCGGCGAGCGTGTCCAGCCGCTTGGCCAGCGCGTCCAGGTCCCCGACCGCGTGCCCCTCGGCCACCTGCGCGCGCAGGTGCTCCAGCGCGGTCTGGGCGTCCTTGGCGGCCAGGTCGGTGGTGCGCACCCGCTTCTCCAGCAGGCCGATCTCCACCTCGATGCCCTGGTACTTGCGCTCGAAGTAGGCGAGGGCCTCCTCGGGCGAGCCGGCCTGCCAGGAACCCACGACGCGTTCGCCGTCGGCCGTCCTGACGTAGACCGTGCCCTGCTCGTCGACACGGCCCCACGGGTCGCTGCTCATAGCGCGTCCTCCACATGACGTCGCGCCCGCGCCGGGGCGGTTACGCGTCCGTCGTCCACAGTTGATGTGCGGCGGACCGATGAGTCCGCCGTCCCCGTCCGCCGGGCGTTGCTTGCCGAGGGTGACGGCTAGGCGGATCGGGGCACCCTACACAACGCCAACATAGGCGACCGGGCCCGGTGCTGTCCGCATCCGGGCCGGGCGATTTCGGGCCGGGACCGCGCCGGGGCGCCTCGACGGCGCCCGCGGCACGGCCCCGGGACCGGTCAACCCTTCGCGGTGGTCACCGCGTTGAGGGTGACGTCGGCCATCGGGTGCCCGTCCGTGCGGCCCTCCAGGGTGCCCGCGGCGGCGATCTTCTGCAGCACGTCCAGGCCGCCGGTGATCTTGCCGAACGGGGTGTAGCTCGGGTCCAGCTTGGTGTCCTTGTAGACCAGGAAGAACTGGCTCCCGTTGGTGCCCGGGCCCGAGTTGGCCATCGCCACGGTGCCCGCCGGGTAGGTCGCGCCGGTCAGGTTCTCGTCGGCGAACTTGTAGCCGGGGCCGCCGGTGCCGCCCGGGTTGGTGGCACTGGCCGTCGGGTCGCCGCACTGCAGGACGTAGATGCCGCCCGTGGTCAGCCGGTGGCACTTGGTGTGGTCGAAGTACTGCTCGCCGGCCAGGAAGGCGAAGGAGTTGACCGTGTGCGGCGCCTTGGCCGCGTCCAGCGCGATCGTCACCTTGCCGCAGTTGGTCTCCAGCGTCGCGGTGTAGCTGCCGCCGTTGGCGATGGTCATGGCCGGCTCGGCCTGCCACTGCTTGCCGTTCGGCGCGCCCGGCGCCGGGTCGGCGCAGCCCTCGACCGGCTTGCGGGTCGGGGTGGTCGGCTCGGCGGCCGCGGTCGGCGCGGCCTGCGGGGTGGACCGGTCGTCCTTCCCGTCCTTCGAGTCGAAGGCGCCGGTGCCGACCAGCACGCCGCCGCCCGCGAGCACGACCACGGCGAGCGAGGCGCCGAGGATCGTGTTGCGGCGCTTGCGCGCGGCCCGGGCCTCGGCCCGGCGCTGCGCCTGCCGCTCGTACTTCTCGCGGGCGAGCTGCCGCCGCCGCTGTTCGCTGCTGACCACCGGCCGTGTCTCCTACGGATGTGCTGGACTCGTGTACGGATGCTGAAGCGGATCATCGCATCCATCGGCGGCCAAGTGTAGGTACCGCGGCTGTAAGAACGCGGTGAACCTGTCAGGACGAACCGGGCCCGTCGCCCCCATCTGGTTCGCAACCGGACCCGCGGCGCCGGTAGGCTGCGCTTACACCATCCCGTACAGCCGTAGACCGTCAAGCCGCCACTGCCGACCGAATCACGAAGGACGCGCGTGTTCATCGCCGGATTCCCCGCTGGAGCCTGGGGCACCAACTGCTACCTGGTCGCTCCGGCGCCGGGCGAGGAGTGCGTCATCGTCGACCCCGGCCACCAGGCCGCCCGCGGCGTCGACGAGCTGATCCGCGAGCACCGGCTGAAGCCCGTCGCGGTCGTGCTCACCCACGGGCACATCGACCACATCGCCTCGGTGGTCCCGGTCTGCGGCGCCAAGGGCGTCCCGGCCTGGATCCACCCCGAGGACCGCTACATGATGGCCGACCCGGAGAAGGCGCTCGGCCGCTCGCTCGGCACCCAGCTGATGGGTGAGCTCACCGTCGGCGAACCGGACGACGTGCGCGAGCTCACCGACGGCAGCGTGCTGGACCTGGCGGGCCTGGAGCTCACCGTCGACCACGCGCCCGGCCATACCAAGGGGTCGGTGACGTTCCGGACGCCCGGCGCCGAGGACCTCCCCCCGGTGCTCTTCTCGGGCGACCTGCTCTTCGCCGGCTCCATCGGGCGAACGGACCTCCCGGGCGGGGACAGCGAGGCGATCATGCGGTCGCTGGCCCGGGTGTGCCTGCCCCTCGACGACGCGACCGTGGTCCTCTCCGGCCACGGCGGACAGACCACCATCGGCCGTGAGCGCGCCACCAACCCCTACCTCAGGCAGGCGGCGGGAGCGCTCGGCGCTCCGGCCTTCCCGCGACGAGGAATGTGACGGAAGAGAAGTTGAGCACCTTCACCGCCCCCAAGGGCACCTACGACCTGCTGCCCCCCAGCTCCGCGACCTTCCTGGCGATCCGCGAGCGCCTCTCCGCGCCCGCCCGCCGGGCCGGCTACGGCTACATCGAGACGCCGGTCTTCGAGGACGTCAAGCTGTTCTCCCGCGGTGTCGGCGAGTCCACCGACATCGTCACCAAGGAGATGTTCTCGCTCACCAAGCGCGGCAAGGAGGACCTCGCGCTGCGCCCGGAGGGCACCGCCTCGGTGCTGCGCGCCGCCCTCCAGGCCAACCTGCACAAGCTGGGCAACCTGCCGGTCAAGCTCTGGTACTCCGGCTCCTACTACCGCTACGAGCGCCCGCAGGCCGGCCGCTACCGCCAGTTCGCCCAGGTCGGCGCCGAGGCGATCGGCGCCGAGGACCCGGCGCTGGACGCCGAGCTGATCATCCTGGCCGACGACGCCTTCCGCTCGCTCGGCCTGAGCGACTACACGCTGCTGCTCAACAGCCTCGGCGACCGCAACTGCCGCCCGGTCTACCGCACCGCGCTGATCGAGTTCCTGGCCGGCCTGGACCTCGACGAGGACACCCGCCGCCGCGCCGAGATCAACCCGCTGCGCGTCCTGGACGACAAGCGCGAGTCGGTGCAGGCCCAGCTCGGCGGCGCCCCGATGCTGCGTGACTACCTGTGCGAGGACTGCAAGGCGTACGACGAGAAGGTCCGCGAGCTGCTCACCGCCAACGGCGTGGCCTTCACCGACGACCCGAAGCTGGTCCGCGGCCTGGACTACTACACCCGCACCACCTTCGAGTTCGTGCACAACGGCCTCGGCGCGCAGTCCGCGATCGGCGGCGGCGGCCGCTACGACGGCCTGTCCGAGATGATCGGCGGCCCGGCGCTGCCGTCCGTCGGCTGGGCCCTCGGCGTGGACCGCACCTACCTGGCGCTGGAGGCCGAGGGCGTCGTCCTCGACCTGCCGGCAGCGACCTCGGTGTACGCCGTCGCGCTCGGCGAGGAGGCCAAGAACGTCCTGTTCGCCAAGGTGGTCGAGCTGCGCCGGGCCGGCGTGGCCACCGACCTCGCCTTCGGCGTCAAGAGCATCAAGAACGCCATGAAGTCCGCCGACCGGTCCGGCGCCCGCTTCGCCCTGATCGCCGGGGACCGGGACCTCGCCGAGGGCGTCGTCCAGCTCAAGGACATGACCACCGGCGAGCAGAACCCCGTCGCCCTCGACGCACTCGTCACCACCCTGAAGGAGAAGCAGCTGTGATCCGCACGCACGACGCGGGCACGCTCCGCCCGGAGCACGCAGGCACCACCGTCACCCTGGCCGGCTGGGTCGCCCGCCGCCGCGACCACGGCGGCGTGGCCTTCATCGACCTGCGCGACGCCTCCGGCACCGTGCAGATCGTGGTCCGCGACCTGGACTCGGTGCACGGCCTGCGCGCCGAGTACTGCGTCAAGGTCGTCGGCGACGTCCGGGTGCGCCCCGAGGGCAACGAGAACCCGGACATCCCGACCGGCGCCGTCGAGGTCGTCGTCAGCGAGATCGAGGTGCTCTCCGAGGCCGCCCCGCTGCCCTTCCCGGTCGCCGAGTACGAGCCCGGCACGGTCAACGAGGAGGTCCGGCTGCGCTACCGCTACCTGGACCTCCGCCGCGAGGGCCCGGCCAAGGGACTGCGGCTGCGCTCCAAGGTCAACAACATCATCCGCCGGGTGATGGAGGAGAACGACTACCTCGACATCGAGACGCCGTACCTCACCCGTTCCACCCCCGAGGGCGCCCGCGACTTCCTCGTCCCGGTCCGCCTGCAGCCCGGCCACTGGTACGCGCTGCCGCAGTCGCCCCAGCTGTTCAAGCAGCTGCTGATGGTGGCCGGCATGGAGCGCTACTACCAGATCGCCCGCTGCTTCCGCGACGAGGACTTCCGCGCCGACCGCCAGCCGGAGTTCACCCAGCTGGACATCGAGGCCTCGTTCGTCGACCAGGAGGACGTCCTGGCCCTCGGTGAGAAGATCATCGGCTCGATCTGGCGCGACGTGCACGGGTACGAGATCCCGAACCCGCTGCCCCGGATGACCTACGCGGACGCCATGGCCCGCTACGGCTCCGACAAGCCGGACGTCCGCTTCGGCCAGGAACTCACCGACCTCACCGAGTACTTCAAGGGCACCGAGTTCCGCGTCTTCCAGGCCCCGTACGTCGGCGCCGTGGTCATGCCCGGCGGCGCCTCGCAGCCGCGCAAGGCGCTCGACGCCTGGCAGGACTGGGCCAAGGCGCGCGGCGCCCGCGGCCTGGCCTACGTCGTCATCGACGCCGAGACCGGCGAGCTGCGCGGCCCCGTCGCCAAGAACCTCTCCGAGGAGCACCTGGCCGGCCTGGCCGCCGCGGCCGGCGCCAAGAACGGCGACGCGATCTTCTTCGCGGCCGGCAAGCAGCGCCCCTCGCAGGAGCTGCTCGGCGCCGCCCGCCTGGAGATCGGCCGCCGCTGCGAGCTGATCGACGAGTCGCAGTGGGCCTTCCTCTGGGTCGTCGACTTCCCGATGTTCGAGCCGATCGAGGACGACAAGGGCGAGTTCCAGGGCTGGCACGCGGTGCACCACCCGTTCACCGCGCCGACCGCCGAGTCGCTGGCCACCTTCGACACCGACCCGGGCACGGCCCTGTCCAACGCCTACGACCTGGTACTCAACGGCTCCGAGCTGGGCGGCGGTTCGATCCGTATCCACCAGCGGGACGTGCAGAAGCGGGCGTTCGACGCGATCGGCCTCTCCGAGGAGGAGGCGGCCTCGCAGTTCGGCTTCCTGCTCGACGCCTTCAACTACGGCCCGCCGCCGCACGGTGGTGTCGCCTTCGGCCTCGACCGGATCGTCACGCTGCTGGGCGGGTACGACACCATCCGGGACGTCATCGCGTTCCCGAAGACGTCCACCGGCGGCGACCCGCTGACCGGTGCCCCCACCCCGATCACCCCGGCGCAGCGTCGCGAGGCCGGCGTCGACGCCCAGCCGAAGGTCCGCGAGGACGTCAAGTCCGAGGGCCAGCCCAAGGCCTGACGTTCCCTCGGCTAACCTTTCACGGCCCCGGACGGCTCAACAGCCGTCCGGGGCCGGTCCACAACGGTGTGCGACGGAGAGAGGCTCCCCCCATGACGGTCAGCACCAGAGTCGAGTGTCCGGACGACGCGCCCGCCACCAGACGGGTCCACATGGCCGCGTTCCCCGGCCCCGACGAGGCCGACCTGGTGGACGCGCTGCGCCGCGACCCCGCCTGGCTGCCCGGGCTCTCGCTGGTGGCGGTGGACGAGTCCGGCCTGGTGGTCGGCCACGCCCTGCTCACCCGGCTGCGGGTCGGCGACGGCCAGGGCCTGGCGCTCGCGCCGGTCGCGGTCGCCCCCGAGTGGCAGCGCAAGGGCGTCGGCGAGCTGGTGGTCCGGGCCGCGCTGACGGCCGCCGAGGAGGCCGGCGAGAAGCTCGTCGTGGTGCTCGGCGACCCGGGCTACTACGGCCGGTTCGGCTTCCTCCCGGCGCAGCGGCACGAGGTCACCGGTCCGTTCGAGGTGCCGGACGCGTACTTCCAGGCGCTCGCCCTGCCCGCGTACGACGGCGGGCCGCGCGGGCTCTGCCGCTACCCCGAGCCGTTCGACGAGGCCTGATCCCCGCCCGGCCGGAGCACGGCTACGGGCGGGCCTCCGGTCCGGCCGCGGTGTCGGCCGACGACCCGGCCGCGGTACCGGCGGCCGATCCGGCCGTGGTCCCGACCGTCGCCCGGCAGCTGCGCACGAACGCGGCCATCGCCGGCGTCAGCTCCCGCCCCTTCGGCCAGTACAGCCCGACCTGGCTCGGGCTCAGCCCCCGCACCGGCCGGTACGCGACGTCCTCGCGCGGTGCCAGCCTGCTCATCGTCTCCGGGGCGAAGCCGATGCCCTGGCCGCACACCACCGCGGCCAGCCACTCGTCGGCGTTGTGCGCCACCGCGCCGATCCGCACCGGACGCCCGCCCCGCTCCCGCACCGCCAGCCAGTAGTCGCGCCAGAACCCGGCCTCGTGCGGGATCGCCACGAAGGGCTCGTCCAGCAGCTCCTCGAAGTCGATCACCGCCCGCCCGGCCAGTGGGTGCCCGGCCGGCAGCGCCGCGCAGCGCGGCTCCTCGCCCAGCACCGCGACGTTGTACCGCTCGGACAGCGACGGCGGGGCGTGCCACAGCGTGAGGTCGATCTCGCCGGTGCCCAGGCCCGAGGTGGGGTCGAACCAGTTGTTCTGGCGCAGCTCCACCTGCCAGCCGGGCATCCGCCGGTTGAAGTCCGCCACCGTGCGCTGGGTCATCACGTTGATCGTGCCGCCCTCGAAGCCCACCCGCAGCGTCGAGCCCTGTTCGGCCGCGGCCGCCCGGGTCGCGCGCAGCGCCTCGTCCCAGCCGGCCAGCACCGGGCCGGCGTACACGGCCAGCGCGCGGCCGGCCCGGGTCGGCGCCATGCCCCGGCGCGAGCGCTCGAACAGCTCCACCCCGAGCAGCGCCTCCAGCTGGCGGATCTGCTTGGTCAGCGTCGGCTGGGAGACGAACAGCCGGGCCGCGGCGGCGGTCAGCTGCCCCTCCTCGCAGACCGCGGCGAAGCTGCGCAGCAGTCGGGTGTCCACATCCATGCCGCAAGGTTATGGAACGGGATATTGGACCGGTCGGGCAGGTCTGCGCCAAGGTTGATCACTCGGCCCGCGGGCCGGGCCACGGGGGAGCCCGGGTAGCGGCGGTTCAGGGGGCCGCCGCTGCCCGGCCGGCCGACGGACCTGCGGGAACCGTGTGCGGCACCCATGATGACTGGCCGTCAGCGCTCCCGGACGACGGGCCCGGGGCCCGCCGCGTGATCGCCCACCCGATGTCCGCCGTCCCGTCCCGTGCGGTGGCCCGCCCGGATCCGAGCCGCCCCGCCCGGCGCCCCGCGGCCGCCGGCGGCCCTCCGGCGTGGCCTGCGGAAGCAGGGGCCGGGCCCCGCGGCGTGGGCCGGGTGGCCCGGTCCTCCGAACGGCTCTGCGGCGTTGCCCGGTCCGGTGCGGCGGCGTCCGATGGACGTGCTCACCAAGGCGCGGGCGCGCGGCACGGCGCCCGCCGGACGTCAGGAGACCCGCCCATGTTCGTTCGCACCGTCTACGCCACCGGGGACCCGGCCAAGCTCGACCAGGCCCTGGACGGCTTCCGGGCCGAGGCGGTCGGGCTGCTCTCCGCGCAGCCCGGCTACCGGGGCTTCGGACTGTTCGCCAACCGGGAGCTCGGCATCATCACCATGGGCTCCTGGTGGGAGAGCCGCCAGGCCGAACAGGACAGCGACGCGCAGCTGAAGCAGCGGCGCGCCGAGCTGCTGGCGCCGTTCGCGGGGACGGTGGCCACGGACACCTGGGAGGCGGTGGTCGCCGAGCGGCCCGCCCAGGCCGGTCCGGGCGCGTGGTTCCGGCTGACCAAGTTCGACTTCGACCGGGCGAACGCCGGCAAGCTGGCCGACGCCTTCCGCACCGTGGCGCTGCCCGCGCTGCGGCAGCTCGACGGGTTCCTCGGCGGCTCGATGCTGCTGAACCTGGAGGACGAACGCGGCGCGGTGGGCGGCCTCTTCGCCGACCGGGCCACGTTCGACGCCTCCCGCGGCCCGGTCGCCGAGGCCCGCGCGAAGGCGGCGGCCGCCGGCGGGGTGACGTTGCGCTCGCTGGAGGAGTTCGAGGCCGTCCTGCTCGACCTCCCGGCCAAGTCGTAGTTCCGGTGCCGGGAGGGCCTGTCGGCCGGCTCGCATAGGCTTCCGGTGTGGACGAACCGGACCTCTTCACCGCCGCCGCCGAGGAACGCCAGGCCAAGGAGCCCGGCCGGGCCCCGCTCGCCGTGCGGATGCGCCCGCGCACCCTGGACGAGGTGGCCGGGCAGCGGCAGCTGCTGAAGCCCGGCTCGCCGCTGCGCCGGCTCGTCTCGGGCGCGCGCGGGCCGGCCGCGACCAGTTCGGTGATCCTCTGGGGCCCGCCCGGCACCGGGAAGACCACCCTCGCGCACGTGATCAGCCAGGCCGTCGAGGGCCGGTTCGTCGAGCTGTCGGCGATCACCGCGGGGGTCAAGGAGGTCCGCGCGGTGATCGACGGCGCCCGCCGGGCGGTCGGCATGAGCGGCAAGGAGACGGTGCTCTTCCTGGACGAGATCCACCGCTTCTCCAAGGCCCAGCAGGACTCCCTGCTGCCCGCGGTCGAGAACCGCTGGGTGACGCTGATCGCGGCGACCACGGAGAACCCGTACTTCTCGGTGATCTCGCCGCTGCTGTCGCGTTCGCTGCTGCTCACCCTGGAGTCGCTGACCGACGAGGACATCCGCGCCCTGCTGCGCCGCGCGGTCGTCGACGAGCGCGGGCTGGAGGGCGCGCTGGAGCTGTCCGAGGAGGCCGAGGACCACCTGGTCCGGCTGGCCGGCGGGGACGCCCGGCGGGCGCTCACCACGCTGGAGGCGGCGGCCGGGGCGGCCCTGGAGAAGGGCGAGGCGGTCATCACGCTGGCCACCACCGAGACGGCGGTGAACCACGCGGCGGTCCGCTACGACAAGGACGGCGACCAGCACTACGACGTGGCGAGCGCGCTGATCAAGTCGATCCGGGGCAGTGACGTCGACGCCACCCTGCACTACCTGGCCCGGATGATCGAGGCGGGGGAGGACCCCCGCTTCATCGCCCGGCGGCTGATGATCTCGGCCAGCGAGGACGTCGGCCTGGCCGACCCGACGGCCCTGCCGACGGCGGTGGCGGCGGCCCAGGCGGTGGCGCTGATCGGCTTCCCGGAGGCGCGGATCATCCTCTCCCAGGCGGCCATCGCGCTGGCCCTGGCACCCAAGTCCAACGCCGCCTACCTGGCGATCGACGCGGCGCTGGCGGACGTCCGGCAGGGCCTGGCGGGCGCGGTGCCGCCACACCTGCGGGACGCCCACTACGGCGGCGCCGGCAAGCTCGGGCACGGCCGGGGCTACCAGTACCCGCACGACCTGCCCGAGGGGATCGCGGCCCAGCAGTACGCGCCGGACGCGGTGCACGGCAAGGAGTACTACCGGCCGACCCGGCACGGCGGGGAGGCCCGGTACGCGGACATCGTCGAGTGGACCAGGGGCCGGCTCAGGGGCGAGTGAGCACGGGTGGGCCGCCGGTGAACCCGTGGCGGCGCTGCCGGTATACTCGGTCGGAGTGCCGTATCCCGGGACGGCGGCAGGGGAGACCCAGCCGACCGGCCGCACCAGCGGGACACCGGCCACAGGCCCCTCGCAGGGTCTGCAGGAGCGTCGCGCACCGTTTCGGTGTCGCGTGCAGCCCACCAACTCCGGTTCGGTGGGCCACTCGTGTGCTTGCACTTCCGTGCCCGGCCTCGGAGAGCGGCTGACCACACTGCCCGTGGGCGGTGGGGTTTTTCTCCGGACCGCGACGAGCGACCTCCGTCAACACCTGGTGAAGCCGTATTCGTAAGCAAGGAAGGTTTGGTTCATGGCGAACCAGAAGCGTCCCAAGGTCAAGATCGCTCGTGCGCTCGGCGTGCCGCTGACCCCGAAGTCCGTCAAGTACTTCGAGGCCCGCCCGTACCCGCCCGGCCAGCACGGCCGTGGCCGCAAGCAGAACTCGGACTACAAGGTCCGTCTGCTCGAGAAGCAGCGTCTTCGCGCCCAGTACGACCTGAGCGAGAAGCAGCTGTCGCGTGCGTTCGACCGCGCGAAGAAGGCCGAGGGCAAGACCGGTGAGGCGCTCGTCGCCGAGCTGGAGACCCGTCTGGACTCGCTGGTGCTGCGTTCGGGCATCGCCCGCACCATCTACCAGGCCCGCCAGATGGTCGTCCACGGCCACATCGAGGTCAACGGTGGCAAGGTCAACAAGCCGTCGTTCCAGATGAAGCCGGGCTACGTCGTGACCGTTCGCGAGCGCAGCAAGGAGAAGGTCCCGTTCCAGGTCGCCCGTGAGGGTGGCTACGCGGGTGAGGGCCAGACCCCGAAGTACCTCGAGGTCAACCTGAAGGCCCTGGCCTTCCGCCTGGACCGTGCGCCGCAGCGCAAGGAGGTCCCGGTGATCTGCGACGAGCAGCTCGTCGTCGAGTACTACTCGCGCTGACCCGCGAGCGGTACGCCTGCCGTACCCAGCGAGCCCCCGTCGCCCTTCCGGGCGGCGGGGGCTCGCCCCTTTCGGACACGCCTCAGAACTCCTCGCCGGCCATCGCGGCGGCCAGCTTCAGGTGCGGGCGGGCCTCCTCGGCGCGGCCCTGGCGCTCCAGCGTGCGGCCCAGCATCAGCCGGGCGTAGTCCTCGGCCGGGGCGGCGTCCAGGATCCGGCGCAGCTCGGCCTCGGCCCGGGACAGCTGGGCCGAGTGGTAGTAGCTGCGGGCCAGCAGCAGCCGGACCGACAGGTTGGCCGGCTCCTCGGCGAGGACGCCCTCCAGCATGCGGGCGGCGTCGGAGTAGGCCTTGGACTCGAAGTAGAACGTCGCGAGGCGGTACTCGTCGGCGGCGGTGTTGATCGCCACGGCTGCTCCTTCCGGGTTCGCCCGGCGCCCGCGCCGGGCGCGGTGCCGAGTGGTGTGCTGCCCCCGGAAGCAATGGACAAGATTCAACTATTCCCGACCGGGGCCGGTTGCGGCGCCGGGGGCACCGGGCGGGGCCCCGGCAGCGGCCCGGGCCCGTCGGACCGGCCGTCGCCGCCGAGCGCGCGCCGGACGGCGGCCGCCAGGTCCAGCCGGGCGCCGCGGTCGAACCAGTCGGCGAACTCCTGCTCGGTCAGCCCCGCCCGGGCCCGTTCCTCGCAGGCCCGGTGCGGGCCGTTGAAGGTGCGGGAGCCGAAGAACGGCTTGCCCACGGCCTGCCAGATCCGGTGCGCGGCGCCCTGCAGCACCCGGGCCTCGCGCAGGTCGCCCGGCTCGCCCGGCCCGGCCGGCTCGGTCTGCAGCAGCGCCAGCAGGTCGATCGCCAGCACGATGCCGAGCAGGTCGTGGAAGAGGTGGTTGAGCCGGACGCTCTCCCGGGCCTGCGCGCGGGCCAGCCGGACGTCCCCGTTCAGCCAGTGCGAGTACGCCAGCGCGTAGAGCCCGTACGCGTACGCCCACTGCTCGCCGTGCTCCTCGCAGACCTCGCGGACCTGGCCGAGCCAGGCCTCGCCGCCCTCCCGGTCGCCCTGGAACAGGTAGGCGATGCCCAGCTCGAACATGGCCATCAGGACGTTGCTGTTGAGCTCGCCGATCGCCCGGTAGTGCCAGATCGCCTCCTCGAAGAGCTCGGCCGCGCGGGCCGGCTCGTCGCCGATCAGGGCCGCGCAGCCCTGTCGGTGGACGGCGTAGGCGAGCGCCCGGTCGTCGCCGGTGGCCAGCGCCTGGCGGCGGCACTCCTCCAGCGCGGGGCGGGCGGTCACCAGGTCGCCCTGGAGGGTGGCCATGTAGCCGGTGACCCAGAGCGCCTTGGCGCGGGCCTCGGTCGGCTCCGGGTCGAGGGCGAGCGCCCGGTCCAGCCAGTGCCGGCCCTCGCCGAGGTGGCCGCAGCCGACCCAGTAGAACCAGAGGGTGCCGGCCAGCCGCAGGGCGAGCTGCTCCTCGCCCGGCTCGGCGAGGCAGAACTCCAGCGCCGCCCGGAGGTTGGCGTGGGCGAGCCCGGTCCGCTCGGCGGTCTCGAACTGCCGGGGCCCGAACCACTCCACCTCGCCCCAGGTGGCCACGCCCAGGTACCAGTCGCGGTGGCGGCGCAGCAGCCGCTGCTCCTCGCCGGCGGCGCGCAGCCACTGCAGGCCGTACTCGCGCAGCGTGTCGAGCAGCCGGAACCGGACGCCGAAGGCGCAGTCCTCCCCGGCCGGGCGGCCGGGTGGTGCCCCCGCGCGCATCACCACGGACTTGTTGATCAGCTCGGACACCAGGTCGAGCAGTTCGTCCGCTTCGAGGCCCGCGCCGGCGCAGACGTACTCGGCGGCCTCCAGGTCGAAGGTGCCGGCGAAGACGGAGAGGCGGGCCCAGAGTAAACGTTCCTGCACCGTGCAGAGCTCGTGACTCCAGCCGATCGTCGTGCGCAGTGTCTGGTGGCGCGGCAGGGCCGTCCGGTCCCCGCCGGTGAGCAGCCGGAAGCGGTCGTCCAGCCGGGCGGTGATCTGCTCGACCGAGAGCGCGCGCAGCCGCCCGGCAGCCAGCTCCACGGCCAGCGGGATGCCGTCCAGGCGGCGGCAGAGCTGGGTGATCGCCTCGGCGTTGGCCGGGGTGACCTCGAAGGACGGCAGCACCGCCCGGGCCCGGTCGCTGAACAGCCGCACCGCGTCCGGCACCGCTCCGGGGTCCACCCGGCCGCCCGTCAGCGGCCCGACCGGCAACGGGGCCAGGGTGAACAGGTGCTCGCCGCGGGCGCGCAGGGCCGCCCGGCTGGTGGCCAGCACCCGCAGGCCCGGCAGCGCCCGCAGCAGGGCGTCGGCCAGCTCCGCGCAGGCCTCCACCAGGTGCTCGCAGCCGTCCAGCACGATCAGCGGCCGGCGCCCGGCGAGCTGCTCGGTCAGCACGTCCAGCGGCGGGCGGGCGGTGCCGTCGGTCAGCCGCAGCGCCTCCAGTACGGCGTGGCCGACCAGCAGCGGGTCCCGCACCGGTGCGACCTCGACCAGCCAGGTGCCGTCCGGGAAGGCGCCGGCCGCCCGGGCCGCCGCGCGCAGCGCCAGCCGGCTCTTGCCCACCCCGCCCGGCCCGGTCACCGTCACCAGCCGGGAGGCGGCCAACAGCCCGGCGAGCGCGGTCAGCTCCTCGTGACGCCCGACGAAGCTGGTCACCTCCGCGGGCAGCCGGCCGGGCGCGGGCGAGCGCCGCGCCGCCGTCCCTCTCCGCTCCGCTGTCGAGTCGCCGGCCAAGCGCTGCTCCCGGGTCCGGGCCCGGGCCCTCGCGGCCCGGACGTGCTGGGACCGTCCCGGCGACGGTCCGCCGGGAAAAACGAGGTGACCGGCCGGTAGGTTACGCGGGCCGGTCGCACACCCGACCGGATCCGCACCGCGACCGTCCGGACGTCCCGGGCGAACAACCCGGTCCGGAAACCGGCCATGGTCGCGATAGGGTTCTTCCGGAGAACAGCAAGGCGAGGGAGCGCGCAAGGTGTCCGTGGGAGAGCTGGCCGGGTTGCTCGTCGCCGTGTTCTGGGCGGTCCTGGTCACCCTGCTCGCCGTCGTGCTGGTCCGGCTCTCGCAGGTGCTCAAGGAGGCCACCGTCCTGGTCTCCGCCGTCACCGAGCAGGCCGTGCCGCTGCTGACCGAGGCCGGCGCCGCCGTGCGCAGTGCCAACGAGCAGCTGGAGCGGGTGGACGAGATCACCGCCAACGTGCAGGACGCCGCCGCCAACGCCAACGCGCTCTCCTCGACCGTCGCGGCCACCCTGGGCGGGCCGCTGGTCAAGGTCGCGGCCTTCAGCTACGGCGTCCGCAAGGCCGTCGCCAAGCAGAACGGCACCCTGACGCTGCCCGCCCAGCCGGGTGAGCGCGAGGAGCTGGCCCGGCTGATCCGGGCCGAGGTGCGCGCGGCGACCGCGCCGAAGAGCGGTCTGCTGGCCCGGGTCCGGCGTGCGGTGAGGGGCTGACGGCATGGTGCGACGCATCTTCTGGATGGCGGTCGGCGCCGGCGCCACCGTCTGGGCCATGAACAAGGCCAACGAGGCCGTCCACCGGCTCACCCCGGACAGCCTCTCCGGCACCGCCGCGCGCGGTGCGCTGCACCTGGGCGACGTGGCCAAGCGGTTCGCCCAGGACGTGAAGGCCGGCATGGCCGAGCGCGAGGAGCAGCTGCGCGAGGACCTCGGGCTGGACGGCACCGCCGTCGTCGAACCGCGCCGCCGCCGGGTCCCGCGCGGCGAGCCGCAGTACCGAGCTATCTCGGCGGCGCCCGGCAGCCCGGCCGCCGCCCTGCCCCCGTCCCGCAGTGCCCGCGCATCGTCCGACGGTGCCCGCACCACCCCAGCCATCGAAAAGACGCCCCGCCGCGCGCTGCCGCAGCCGGGCGGTACACCGAACCGGAAGGACCACTAATGGAGTCGGCAGAGATCCGCCGCCGCTGGCTGCGCTTCTTCGAGGAGCGCGGCCACACCGTCGTTCCGTCGGCGTCCCTGGTCGCCGACGACCCCACCCTGCTGCTCGTCAACGCCGGCATGGTGCCCTTCAAGCCGTACTTCCTGGGCGAGGTCAAGCCGCAGTTCTCGCGCGCCACCAGCGTCCAGAAGTGCGTGCGCACGCTGGACATCGAGGAGGTCGGGAAGACCACCCGGCACGGCTCCTTCTTCCAGATGTGCGGCAACTTCTCCTTCGGCGACTACTTCAAGGAAGGGGCCATCAAGTTCGCGTGGGAGCTGCTCACCACTCCCGTCGCGGACGGCGGCTACGGCCTGGAGAAGGAGAAGCTCTGGATCACCGTCTACCAGGACGACGACGAGGCCGAGCAGATCTGGCGGGACGTCATCGGCGTGCCGTCCGAGCGCATCCAGCGCCTCGGCATGAAGGACAACTTCTGGTCGATGGGCGTCCCCGGTCCGTGCGGCCCGTGCTCGGAGATCAACTACGACCGCGGCCCCGCGTACGGCGAGGAGGGCGGCCCGGCCGTCAACGGCGAGCGCTACCTGGAGATCTGGAACCTGGTCTTCATGCAGTACGAGCGCGGCCACGGTGACGGCAAGGACGGTTTCGAGATCCTCGGCGACCTGCCGAGCAAGAACATCGACACCGGCCTCGGCCTGGAGCGCCTCGCCGCCATCCTGCAGGGCGTCGACAACCTCTTCGAGATCGACACCAGCCGGCTGATCCTCGACCGCGCCGCCGAGCTGACCGGCCACACCTACGGCGCCGACCACAAGTCGGACGTCTCGCTGCGCGTGGTCACCGACCACATCCGCACCGCGATCATGCTGGTCGGCGACGGCGTCACCCCCGGCAACGAGGGCCGCGGCTACGTGCTGCGCCGCATCCTGCGCCGTGCCATCCGCAACATGCGGCTGCTGGGCGCCACCGAGCCGGTGGCCAAGGAGCTCACGGACATCACCATCAAGGCGATGGCCCCGCAGTACCCGGAGCTGGAGACCGAGCGCAAGCGCATCGAGACGGTCGTCACCGCCGAGGAGGCGGCCTTCCTGCAGACCCTGAAGGCCGGCACCAACCTGCTGGACACCGCGGTCACCGAGACCAAGCAGGCCGGCAGCGCGGTGCTCTCCGGCGAGCAGGCGTTCAAGCTGCACGACACCTACGGCTTCCCGATCGACCTCACCCTGGAGATGGCCGAGGAGCAGGGCCTCCAGGTGGACGAGGCCGGCTTCCGCCGCCTGATGCAGGAGCAGCGGGACCGCGCGAAGGCGGACGCCAAGGCCAAGAAGATGGGCCACGCCGACGTCGCCGCCTACCGCGAGGTCGCCGACAAGTCCGGTGCCAGCGTCTTCACCGGCTACACCCTCACCGAGGGCGAGGCCACCGTCGTCGGCCTGCTGGTGGACGGCGTCCCGGCGCCGGCCGCCACCGAGGGCGACGAGGTCGAGATCATCCTCGACCGCACCCCGTTCTACGCCGAGGGCGGCGGCCAGCTCGCCGACCACGGCCGGATCCGGCTGGACTCCGGCGCGGTCGTCGAGATCCGCGACGTGCAGCAGCCCGTCCCCGGCGTCGTCGTGCACTCCGGCGGGGTGCTGTTCGGCGAGGTCGTGCTCGGCTCCGCGGCGTACGCCACCATCGACGTGGACCGCCGCCGGGCGATCGCCCGCGCCCACTCGGCCACCCACCTGACCCACCAGGCGCTGCGGGACGCGCTCGGCCCGACGGCCGCCCAGGCCGGCTCCGAGAACGCCCCCGGCCGCTTCCGCTTCGACTTCGGCTCGCCGTCCGCCGTGCCCGGCAGCGTGCTGGTCGACGTCGAGCAGAAGATCAACGACGTGCTGACCCGCGAGCTGGACGTCACCGCCGAGGTCATGACGATGGACCAGGCCCGCAAGGCCGGCGCCATCGCCATGTTCGGCGAGAAGTACGGCGACGAGGTCCGGGTCGTCACCATCGGCGACTTCTCCAAGGAGCTCTGCGGTGGCACGCACGTCGGCAACACCGCCCAGCTCGGCCTGGTGAAGCTGCTCGGCGAGTCCTCG
Source organism: Kitasatospora sp. NPDC127111 (assembly GCF_042677465.1). NCBI lineage: Bacteria > Bacillati > Actinomycetota > Actinomycetes > Kitasatosporales > Streptomycetaceae > Kitasatospora > Kitasatospora sp. NPDC127111. Next base: position 78,887 of record NZ_JBHXTG010000015.1, on the reverse strand, counting down.
ATCGGCTCCGGCGTGCGCCGCGTCGAGGCCCTGGTCGGCGTGGACGCGTACAAGTTCCTGGCCCGCGAGCACACCGTGGTCTCCCAGCTCACCGAGCTGGTCAAGGGCCGCCCGGAGGAGCTGCCGGAGAAGATCTCGGGCATGCTCGCCAAGCTCAAGGACGCCGAGAAGGAGATCGAGCGCTTCCGCGCCGAGAAGGTGCTGGCCGCCGCCGCGGGCCTGGCGGACTCGGCCGAGGACGTGCACGGCATCGCCGTGGTCGCCGCCCGGGTCGCCGACGGCACCGGCGCCGACGAGCTGCGCAAGCTGGTCCTGGACGTGCGCGGCCGCCTGGGCTCGCGCCCGGCCGTGGTCGCGGCCTTCACCGTGGCCAACGACCGCCCGCTGACCGTGATCGCCACCAACGAGGACGCCCGTGGGCGTGGCATCAAGGCCGGCGAGCTGGTCCGGGTCGCCGCCAAGACCCTCGGCGGCGGCGGCGGTGGCAAGGACGACGTCGCCCAGGGCGGCGGCTCCAACCCGGCCGCGGTCGGCGAGGCCATCGCCGCGGTGCGCGGCCTGGTCGCGGAGCGCGCCAGCTGATGGACGAGCCGCAGGCCGTGGAACGGCCTTTCCGGCGGGGGCGGCGGATCGCCGTCGACGTCGGCGACGCCCGGATCGGGGTCGCGTCCTGCGACCCCGACGGGGTGCTCGCCACGCCGGTGGAGACCGTCCCCGCCGGGGTGAAGTCACAGGCCAGGATCGCCGCGATCGTGGACGAGTACGCCGCGATCGAGGTGATCGTCGGCCTCCCGCGCTCGCTCAGCGGCAAGGAGGGCCCGGCCGCCGAGAAGGTCCGCGCGTACGCCGCCCGGCTGGCCAACCGGCTCTACCCGGTGCCGGTCCGGCTGGTGGACGAGCGGATGTCCACCGTCACCGCGACCCACGGCCTGCGGGCCTCCGGGGTCAAGGCGAAGAAGGGCCGCTCGGTGGTCGACCAGGCCGCCGCGGTGGTGATCCTGCAGACCGCCCTTGAGTCCGAACGGGTGAGCGGACGGCCGCCCGGCGAGAGCGTCGAGCCGGTCAGCTGATCGGTCTGGTCTAACGTCCCGGTGAGGGGCCCGTGCGGACGCGGCCGCACGGGCCCCTCGCTCCGTTTCCGGGACCGCCGAGGGGGCGCCATGACCGACCTGGACTCCACCCCGGGGCTCACGCCCGGCCACCTCGGTGCGCCGGTCATGGAGCCGGAGGGCCGCCCGCCGGGCGCGCCCCGGCCGCGCCCCGATGCGCCCGATCCGCACCGCCGGCGCACCGGTCTGGCCTGCGGGCTGACCGCGCTCGCCCTGATCGCCGTCTTCGGCGGGATCGGCGTCACCGGCTACAGCTGGCTGCAGGGCCAGCGGAAGCCGCCCGCCGCCGCCGACTACGCGGGCGCGGGCAGCGGCTCGGTGCAGGTCTCGGTGCCCGAGGGCGCCGGGCTCACCCAGATCGCCTCCGCGCTGGTCCGCAACGGCGTGGTGGCCAGCTCGCTGGCCTTCACCCGGGCGGCCAAGGGGAGCGCGGCCGCCGCCGGGCGGATCCAGCCGGGCACCTACACGCTGAGGCAGAAGATGTCGGCGGCGGCCGCGCTGGCGATCCTGATCGACCCGGCCAACGCCAACGGCCTGACCATCCCCGAGGGGTGGCGCGGCAACCAGATCTACGCGGCGATCGACAAGAAGCTGAACCTGCCCGAGGGCACCACCCAGAAGGCCGCCCAGGAGCAGGCGGGCGAGCTCGGCCTGCCGGAGTTCGCCAAGGGGAGCCCGGAGGGGTACCTCTTCCCCGCGACGTACAGCGTGACCGACGGCACCACGGCGGTGGACCTGCTGAAGCAGATGGTCGAGCGGGCGGGGAAGGAGTTCGCCCGGGACGACGCGGAGGGCGTCGCGCAGACCCTCGGGCAGAGCCTGTACGGGCTGATCACCATCGCCAGCATGGTCCAGGGGGAGGCGGACACCACCGAGGACATGGCCAAGGTGGCCCGGGTGATCTACAACCGGCTGGCCAAGGGCATGCCGCTGCAGCTGGACTCCACGATCAACTACGCGCTCGGGCGCTCGACCCTGAACACGACGGTGACGGACACCAAACTGGACTCGCCGTACAACACCTATCTGCACCCGGGTCTGCCGCCGTCTCCGATCGGCAATCCGGGGCGGCAGGCGATCATGGCGGCCGTCGACCCGGCGCAGGGGGACTGGCTCTACTTCGTCACCGTGAAGCCGGGGGACACCCGGTTCACCGACAGCTTCGACGTGCACCAACGCAACGTCGCGGAGTTCAACGCCGGCCGGGCGGCCCAGCCGAGCGGGTCGGCCGGTTCCCCGGGCAGCGCGTCCGCCAGCGCCTCCGGCAGCGCCTCGGGAAGCGCCTCCGGGAGCGCGTCGGCCGAGGCTCCCGCGGGTGCTCCCGCGGGTGCTCCGGCGGGTGCTCCGGCGGGGAGTCCGGCGGATGCTCCGGCGGGGGCGGAGACCGGGCCGTCCGGGCACTGACCGGGGCTCGGCCCTTCGGGAGGCCGGTCTGCGGTACGGTAACGTCTCCCTCCAGGCGATGCGGTAGCACGCCGGTTCGAGAAAAAACCGGGACGCCGTCCCGGGACGGTCGGTCCGATCCTCCGGCCGTCTCCGTCGGTGTAAGGGGATCAATGACCGATCTGGGTCGGGGCTACGGCCCCCAGGGCTCCGAGCCGTGGCATCCCGGTGACCCCGGGTACGGCGGCCAGCAGCCGGTCCCCGGCCAGCAGGACGGCCAGTGGCAGCAGCAGCCGCAGCAGTTCCAGCAGGGTCAGCAGCAGTTCGGCGGTGGCCAGCAGGGCTACCCGCAGCAGGGTGGCCAGACCTTCGGCGGCCAGCAGGGCTACCAGCAGCAGGGCTACCCCGGCGGGTTCCCCCAGGATCAGCAGGTGCAGCAGCCGCAGCAGTACGGCGGTCAGCAGTTCCAGCAGGGTCAGCAGCAGTTCGGCGGTGGCCAGCAGGGCTACCAGCAGCAGGGGTACCCGCAGCAGGGTGGCCAGACCTTCGGCGGCCAGCAGGGCTACCAGCAGCAGGGCGGCCAGACCTTCGGCGGTCAGCAGGGTTTCCAGCAGCAGGGCGGCCAGGGATTCCAGGGCCAGCAGCAGGGCTTCCAGCAGCAGCCGCAGCAGGGGATGCCTCAGCAGGGGATGCCTCAGCAGGGGATGCCTCAGCAGGGCATGCCCCAGCAGGGGATGCCTCAGCAGCAGGGCGTGGGTCCGCAGGGCGGGGGCGCGCAGCAGTCGGCCCCGCAGCAGCCGGGCGGTCGGGCCGCGCGGCGGCAGCAGCAGGCAGCGGACGCGGCCGGGCCGGGCCCGGACGGCATCGACTGGGAGGCGGAGGCCGCCGCGCTGGAGGCCGGCGGGAACCCGGCCGAGGCGGAGCCGGTGCCGGCCGAGGACGAGTGGGACGACCACCAGGACGACTACGCCGCGGACGGCGAGGACGAGCAGGGCGGCTTCCTCGGCGAGGAGGACAACTCCCGCGAGGGCAAGAAGAAGCGCAAGGAGAAGGGCAAGAAGGCCGGCCGCCGCAACGGCGGTGCCTGCCTGCTGGTCGCGCTGGTCCTGATGAGCGGGGTGGCCGGCGCCGGCTGGTGGGGCTACGGCTTCTACCAGGACCACTTCGGCCCGCCGCCGGACTACGTCGGCGCGGGCACCGGCAGCGTCCAGGTGCAGATCAAGCAGGGCTCCAGCGGCGGCCAGATGGGCCTGGCGCTGAAGGAGGCCGGCGTGGTGAAGAGCGTCGAGGCCTTCACCAAGGCGTTCGACAAGAACCCGAAGTCCACCACGATCCAGTGGGGCACGTACAGCATGCCCAAGGAGATGTCCGCCGAGGCCGCGGTGCAGAACCTGGTGGACGCGAACGGCGGCAACAAGCTGATCCTGCAGGAGGGCCTGACCTCCGCCGCGACCTACGCCAAGATCGACGAGAAGCTGCAGCTGCCCAAGGGCACCACGGCGGGCGTCGCCAAGGCGCAGATCGCCAACCTCGGCCTGCCGGCGTACGCCAACGGCAACATCGAGGGCTTCCTCTGGCCGACCCGTTACTCGATCGCCGACGGCATGAAGCCGGAGGACCTGCTCAAGGACATGGTCAAGAACGCCACCGAGCGCTACGCGGGGCTGGACGCGGAGGCGTCGAAGATCGGCCTCAAGAACGGCTACGAGGTGGTCATCGAGGCGAGCATCCTGCAGGCCGAGGGCAACAACCCGGCGGACTTCGCCAAGATGGCCAAGACCATCCAGAACCGGCTCGCCGACGACGGCATCGTCAAGCACCGGCTCGGCATGGACACCACGCTGCAGTACTCGCTCGGCCGCAAGCAGCTGGACAAGAAGGACATCGACGACGGGTCGAACAAGTACAACACCTACATCAACCCGGGCCTGCCGCCGGGGCCGATCTCCAACCCGGGCGACGACGCGCTCAAGGCGGTGCTCCACCCCGCGGACGGCAAGTGGCTGTACTTCATCGCGATGTCCCCGACCGAGACCCGCTTCGCGGAGACGGACAAGGAGCACGCGGCCAACGTCGAGGAGTACTGCAAGGCGGCCGGCCAGGCGTACGACAAGGCGCGCGGCCACTGCACGACGAAGTAGCCGGCCGTACGGGAGAACCAACGTGACCAGCAAGCACCGGGCCGCCGTCCTCGGCTCGCCGATCGCCCACTCGCTCTCGCCGGACCTGCACCGGGCCGCCTTCGCGGCGCTGGGGCTGGACGGCTGGCGCTACGACCGGTTCGAGGTGGACGAGGCCGCGCTGCCGGGCTTCCTCGCCGGGCTGGACGAGGCGGAGTGGGCGGGCCTGTCGCTGACCATGCCGCTGAAGCGGGCGGTCATCCCGCTGCTCGACGAGGTGAGCCCGACCGCGCGCTCGGTCGAGGCGGTGAACACGGTGGTGTTCACCGCCGACGGGCGGCGCACCGGGGACAACACCGACGTCCCCGGCCTGGTCAACGCGCTGCGCGAGCGCGGCATCGGCGAGGTGCCGGGCGCGGCGGTGCTCGGCGCGGGGGCCACCGCCTCCTCGGCGCTGGCGGCGCTGGCCCAGATCTGCACCGGCGAGGTGACGGTGTACGTCCGCGGCCCCGAGCGGGCGCGCGAGATGGCCGAACTGGGCGAGCGGCTGGGCGTCGCCGTGCGGACCGCCGACTGGGAGCGCGGCGCCGAGGCGCTCGCGCAGCCGCTGACCGTCTCCACCACCCCGGTCGGGGCGACCGACGCCTTCGCGGCGGGGCTGCCGGCCGCGCCCGGCGCGCTGTTCGACGTGCTGTACCACCCGTGGCCGACCGCGCTGGCCGCCGCCTGCGCGGAGCGCGGCGCGACCGTGCTGGGCGGGCTGGACCTGCTGGTCCACCAGGCGGTGCTGCAGAGCGAGGCGTTCACCGGGCGGTCCCCCGGGCCGCTGGCCGCGATGCGCGAGGCGGGCGAGAAGGCGCTGGCCGGGCACTGAGCCCCGGCGGCAGGGGCGGGCGGGCTCCGCGTCCGCCCGTCGGCCGGTTGCCGTCCGTCACCCGGACGGTGCCCCCGGGTGCGCCCTGGTCATGAAAGGATTCAGGGACAAGGCACGTCCGGGCCGGTCGTGGCTGCACTGGCCGGTCCGCTGATGAAGGAGCTCCGTTGGGTACGTTGCGCTGGCTGACGGCGGGGGAGTCGCACGGCCCCGCACTCGTCGCGACGCTGGAGGGCCTGCCCGCCGGTGTACCGGTCACCACCGCCGTGGTGGCCGACGCGCTGGCGCGCCGCCGGCTCGGTTACGGTCGCGGCGCACGGATGAAGTTCGAGCAGGACGAGGTCACCTTCCTCGGCGGTGTCCGGCACGGCGAGACCATGGGCAGCCCCGTGGCGATCATGGTCGGCAACACCGAGTGGCCGAAGTGGGAGCAGGTCATGTCGGCCGACCCGGTCGATCCGGAGGTGCTGGCCGGTCTGGCCCGCAACGAGGCGCTGACCCGCCCTCGCCCCGGCCACGCCGACCTGGCCGGCATGCAGAAGTACTCGATCGAGGAGGCCCGCCCGATCCTGGAGCGCGCCAGCGCCCGCGAGACGGCCGCCCGGGTCGCGCTCGGCGCCGTCGCCCGCGCGTACCTCAAGGAGACCTGCGGGATCGAGATCGTCAGCCACGTGGTCGAGCTGGCCGCGGCCAAGGCCCCGGCCGGCGTGCTGCCGCTGCCCTCCGACGAGGCCCGGCTGGACGCCGACCCGGTGCGCTGCCTGGACGCCGACGCGTCGAAGGCGATGGTCGCCGAGATCGACCAGGCCCACAAGGACGGCGACACGCTCGGCGGTGTGGTCGAGGTGCTCGCCTACCACGTGCCGGTGGGCCTCGGCTCGCACGTGCACTGGGACCGCCGGCTGGACGCCCGGCTGGCCGCCGCGCTGATGGGCATCCAGGCGATCAAGGGCGTCGAGGTCGGCGACGGCTTCGAGCTGGCCCGCGTCCCCGGCTCCAAGGCGCACGACGAGATCGTGCCGACCCCCGAGGGCGTCAAGCGCACCTCCGGCCGCTCCGGCGGCACCGAGGGCGGCCTCTCCACCGGTGAGCTGCTGCGCGTGCGCGCCGCCATGAAGCCGATCGCGACCGTCCCGCGCGCCCTGCAGACCCTGGACGTGCGCACCGGTGAGCCGGCCAAGGCCCACCACCAGCGCTCGGACGTCTGCGCCGTGCCGGCCGCGGGCATCGTCGCCGAGGCGATGGTCGCCCTGGTGCTGGCCGACGCGGTGAACGAGAAGTTCGGTGGCGACCACGTCTCCGAGACCCGCCGCAACGTCCAGGGCTACCTGGACAACCTGATCGTCCGATGACCAGCCCCCTGGTGGTGCTGGTCGGGCCGCCCGGCAGTGGCAAGTCCACCGTCGGGCGGGTGCTCGCCGAGCGCCTGGGCGTCGGGTTCCGGGACACCGACGCGGACATCGAGCGGCTGGCCGGCAAGCCGATCCCGGAGATCTTCATCGACGAGGGCGAGCCGCACTTCCGCGAGCTGGAGACGGCCGCCGTCCGTACCGCCGCCGGGACCCACGGCGGCGTGCTCGCGCTCGGCGGCGGCGCGGTGATGGCCGGGGCCACCCGGGCGCTGCTGCACGAGCTGCCGGTGGTGTTCCTGGAGGTCCCGCTCGCCGACGCGGTCAAGCGGGTCGGCCTGGACGCCCCCCGCCCGCTGCTGGCCGTCAACCCGCGGGCCCGCTGGCGCGAGCTGATGGAGGCCCGCCGCCCCCTCTACCTGGAGGTGGCGACCGCCGTCGTCGACACCGCCGGCCGCACGCCCGAGCAGGTCGCGGACGCCGTACTGGAAGCACTGGAGCTGAAAACCCCCCATGACTGACATCGTCAGGATTCACGTCGGCGGCAGCGCCGGCCACGACCCGTACGACGTGCTGGTCGGGCACCAGCTGCTCGGCGAGCTGGCGCCGCTGATCGGCACCCGGGCCAAGCGGGTCGCGCTCATCCACCCCGAGGCGCTGGCCGCCACCGCCGACGCGATCCGCGAGGACCTGCTCGGCGAGGGCTACGAGGCGATCGTCCTCCAGGTGCCCAACGCCGAGGACGCGAAGAGCGCCGAGGTCGCCGCCTACTGCTGGTCGGTGCTCGGCCAGACCGGCTTCACCCGCAGCGACGTCGTCGTCGGCCTCGGCGGCGGCGCCACCACCGACCTGGCCGGCTTCGTCGCCGCCACCTGGCTGCGCGGGGTCCGCTGGATCTCGATGCCCACCACGCTGCTCGGCATGGTCGACGCGGCGGTCGGCGGCAAGACCGGCATCAACATCGCCGAGGGCAAGAACATGGTCGGCGCCTTCCACCCGCCGGTGGGCGTCCTGGCCGACCTCGGCACGCTGGAGACCGTCCCGAAGCACGACTACGTCTCCGGCCTCGCCGAGGTGATCAAGTGCGGCTTCATCGCCGACCCGGTCATCCTCGACCTGATCGAGGCCGACCCGGAGGGCGCCAAGACGCCCGCCGGGCCGCACACCGTCGAGCTGATCCGGCGGGCCATCCAGGTCAAGGCCGACGTGGTCTCCGGGGACCTCAAGGAGTCCGGCCGCCGCGAGATCCTCAACTACGGTCACACGCTCGGCCACGCCATCGAGCGCAACGAGCGCTACAAGTGGCGGCACGGCGCCGCGATCTCCATCGGCATGGTGTTCGCCGCCGAACTCGGCCGGCTGGCCGGCCGGCTGGACGACGAGACGGCCGACCGGCACCGCAGCGTGCTGGCCTCGGTCGGCCTGCCGCTGACCTACCGCGCGGACGCCTGGCCGAAGCTGCTGGACGCCATGAAGATCGACAAGAAGTCGCGCGGCGACCTGATCCGCTTCATCGTCCTGGACGGCCTGGCCAAGACCTCGGTGCTGGAGGGCCCTGACCCGTCGCTGCTGGTCGCCGCCTACGCGGAGGTCTCCTCGTGACCAGGGTGATGGTGCTCAACGGCCCCAACCTGGGCCGGCTCGGCAGCCGCGAGCCGGACGTCTACGGCGCCACCTCGTACGCCGGGCTGGTCGAGCGCTGCACCGCGCTCGGCAAGGAGTTCGGCTTCGAGGTGGAGGTGCACGAGACCAACTCCGAGCAGCGGATGGTGGAGTGGCTGCACGAGGCGGCCGACGGCCGGGTGCCCGTGGTGATCAACCCGGGCGCCTTCACCCACTACTCGTACGCGATGCGCGACGCCGCCGCCCAGCGGACCGCGCCGCTGATCGAGGTGCACATCTCCAACCCGTACGCCCGGGAGACCTTCCGGCACACCTCGGTGATCGCCGCGGTCGCCTCCGGCACGATCGCCGGGTTCGGACTCGGCTCGTACGAGCTGGCCCTGCGCGCACTCGCCGAGCAGCTCACCACCCGCTGAGGGGCGGGCTGACCTCGACGGAGGCCCGGCGGCGGACTGTGCCCGCCGCCGGGCCGACGTGTAGTGTCCCCGCTGAACGAAGTCGGGAGGTGACCGTGACGCAGTACGCCGGGGGTGGACAGGTCCCCCCACGTCCCGTCGCTCCGCCGGCCCCGCCGTACCCCGGCACCGCGACCGCGGGCACGGCGCCGCAGGCCCCGCACCCGGCCGGGCCGCCGCCGGGACCGCACCCGGTGCCCCCGCCGCCGGCCGCGCACGCGGCGCCCCCGCCGGCCCCGCAGCCGACCCCGCACGCGGCGACGCAGCCCGTGCCGCAGGTGACCGGACGGCCGCCGTACGGCTCCCCGGCCGGGCCCGCGTCCGTACCGCCCGCTTCCGCGCCGCCCGCGCCCGCCGCGCCTTCGGCACCCGCGCCCGCACCCGTGGCGCCCGCCCCCGCGGCGCCCGCACCCGCACCCGCGGCGCCCGCCCGGGCCGCCGCGCCGGCGCCCGCCCCCGAGCCCGCCGGGGCCACCGGGCACTTCCTGCTGCCCTCCGGCGCCCCCGTCCAGCTCCCCGCCCACCCGCAGCAGCACCAGCCGGCCGGGCCGCTCGCCGTGCTGCTGATCGGCCCGGCCGGCGCCGGCAAGACCACCGTCGCCCGGCACTGGGCCGAGCGCCGGCCCACGCCGACCGCGCACATCAGCCTGGACGACGTCCGCGAGTGGGTGCAGTCCGGCTTCGCCAACCCGCAGTCCGGCTGGAACAACGCCTCCGAGGCGCAGTACCGGCTGGCCCGCCGCACCTGCGGCTTCGCCTGCCGCAACTACCTGGCCAACGGCATCTCCTGCATCATCGACGACGCCGTCTTCCCGGACCGCCCGGCGATCGGCCTCGGCGGCTGGAAGCGCCACATCGGGCCCGGCATGATCCCCGTCGTGCTGCTGCCCAGCCTGGACTCGGTGCTCAGCCGCAACGCCCGGCGCAGCGGCAACCGGCGGCTCAGCGACGAGGAGGTCGCCCGGATCCACGGGCGGATGGCCGGGTGGTACAACTCCGGGCTGCCGATCATCGACAACTCGCACCTGGACGTCGCCGCCACCGCGGCCGAGCTGGACCGGGTGATCCTGGCCCGGCTGATGGGCATCCCCGTCCGCTGAGCCGCGCTCCCGTGCGGCCGGTGCCCCGGGCTCGCGGCCCCGGGCCCGCGCCCGGCCGGGGCGCCGATCCGCTCGCCCGGGAGTGTCGGTGCCGGCTGCGATGATGGACGGGTCCTGTCGAACCACCCGGGGGAGCTGACGCCCGTGCCGGAAGGCCACATCATCCACCGCCTCGCCGCCGAGAACGCCAGGACCTTCGGCGGCCGCCCGGTCCGGGCGAGCAGCCCGCAGGGCCGGTTCGCCGACAGCGCGAGGCTGATCGACGGCCGGGTGCTCACCGGGGCGGAGGCCACCGGCAAGCACCTCTTCCTCGGCTTCGAGGGCGGCTCCTGGGTGCACGTGCACCTCGGCCTCTACGGCGGCTTCACGTTCGGCGCGGGCCCCGCGCCCGAGCCGGTCGGCCTGGTCCGGCTGCGCCTGGAGAACGACGACGCCTTCGCCGACCTGCGCGGTCCCAACACCTGCGCGCTGATCACCGACGCGGAGAAGGCCGCCGTCGCCGCGCGCCTCGGGCCGGATCCGCTGCGCGCCGACGCCGACCCGGAGCCGGCCTGGCGGCGGATATCCGGCAGCCGGACGACGGTCGCGGCGCTGCTGATGGACCAGAAGGTGCTGGCCGGCGTGGGCAACGTCTACCGCGCGGAGGTGCTGTTCCGGCACGGCATCAACCCGCACCGGGCCGGGCGCGACCTCACCCGCGCCGAGTGGGACGCCATCTGGGCCGACCTGGTCGCCCTGATGCACGAGGGCGTCGGCGCGGGCCGGATCGACACCGTCCGCCCCGAGCACACCCCCGAGGCGATGGGCCGGCCCCCGCGGGTGGACGACCACGGCGGCGAGGTCTACGTCTACCGCCGGGCCGCCATGCCCTGCCTGGTCTGCGGCACCGAGGTGCGAACGGAGGAGCACGCCTCCCGCAACCTCTTCTGGTGCCCGGGCTGCCAGCAGGCCTGATCAGCTACCGGCCGGCCCGGGGCCCGGACGGCCGGCGCGGGCGACCGTCCGGGCGGCGGCCGCGCCGGCCAGGCAGAGCGGGGTGTAGAGGGCCAGGTTGAGCGGGTAGAAGGCCGAGCCGGTGTCGACGCCGATGCCGGCGGCCCAGACCAGCCCGGCCAGCCCGCGGGCGAGCAGCCCGCCGGCCACCGCGCGCGGACCCCAGCGCAGCGCCACGCCGGGCAGCCTGCGGGCCACGCCGTCGAGCAGGCCGCCGCGGGCCAGCACGAGGGCCGCGCCCGAGAACAGCACCGCCGCCAGCGGGAGCACCACCGGCGGGGTGAACGGCACCTCGGCGTTGAGCACCGCCCAGGAGAGTGACGAGGCGTCGGCCGCCGGCCAGGTGCTGCCGGTGGCCCAGTACACGTGCAGCAGGCCGTCGGCGGCGAGCACGGTGGCGACGGCGAGGGCGGCGGTGCGGCGACGGTTCACGGTGGTCCTCCAGGGGAGTCGACGGTTCGTCAGCCCGCAGGAGCCGCAGGCCCGGCCGGACGTTCCCGTGACGAGCGTCACAGCGGAAATCCGCGGCGGCGGGGGAACGTCCGGCCCGTCCGGCGCCTCTGAGGCGGACGTGGATGGTCCCGAAACCCGAACCGCCGAGGAGCTCGCCGGCCTGGTCCGCGCCGCCCAGCGCGGCGACCAACTGGCCGTCAGCGAGCTGCTGGAGCTGGTCGCGCCCTACGTGCGCCGGCTCTGCGGCCCGATCGCGCTGGACGACGGCCCGGACGCGACGCAGGAGGCGCTGATCGCCGTCTTCCGCAAGCTGGGCCAGCTCCAGGAACCGGCCGCGCTGTTCGGCTGGGTCCGCTCGATCGCCGTCCGGGAGGCCGTCCGGCACGTCCGGCGGGTCGCCCGCTGCGTCCCCGCCGACCTCTCCGAGCTGCCCCGCCCCGGCGACCCGCAGCTGGCCACCGACATCGAGGACGTCCTCGCCCGGCTGACGCCCGAGCACCGCGCCGTCCTGGTGCTGCGTGACCTGGAGGGCCTGGACGAGCGCTCCACCGCCGACCTGCTGGGCGTGGCGGCCGGCACCGTGAAGTCCCGGCTGTCCCGGGCCCGACTCAGCTTCCGAAGGGCGTGGCAGCAGTGAGTGCGCAGACCCCCTGGCCGGTGGCGGCCTTCGACCCGGTGCGCCGCCTGCGCGTGATCGCCGCCGTCACCCCCGGCGCCAGCGTCCGCGAGACGGTGCTCGACCTGCCGTTCGACCGGGTCTGGGCGGCCGCGGCGGACCTGGAGGGCGGGCTGCCGCGCTGGCTGCCGGACATCCGGTCGGTCCGCGTCGCCGCGGGCGGGGAGGACGGGCGGGCCGAGGCCCTGGTGGTCGGCCGCACCCGGCTGCGGGCCCGCTTCGACGTCGAGCTGGCGCCCGGCTGGTGCCTGATGCGCAGCCGGTTCCTGCTCGGCGGCATGGCCGCCACCCCGGAGCCGGACGGCACCCGCTTCGCCTTCCTCGGCGCCTTCCGCCTCCCGGCCGCCGGCCTGCTCGCCCGCGCCCTGCGGCCCGCCACCGACCCGCTCGCCCGGCGCTCGTTGGAGCGCTTCGAGCGGCTGGTGCGGGAGGGCTGACGGGGAGGGCCGACGCGGGCGGCGGCGCGGTGGCGACGGCACGCGAGGTCCGGGGCCGGGGGTCCGGGGCCGGAGGGATGGCGCCGGCTCGGGATCCGGCCCCGGTACCGGGGCCGGGGCCCGCCGCTCACCGGTTCGGACGGTCGGTCAGCCGACCGCGGCGGTGGGCTCGTGGTGGTCCGCGCCGAGTGGTTCGTCAGGCTCGGCCCCGAGCGGTTCGTGGTGTTCGGCGGCGGCGCATTCGTCCAGCAGGGGGCGCAGGGCCTCGTCCACGAGCCGGTAGCGCACCACGCGTCCGTCCTTGTCGCCGGTGACCACGCCGGCCGTGCGGAGCAGCCGCAGTGCCTGCGAGACGGCGGGGTCGCGCATGCCCGTGGCGACCGCCAGGTCGGTGACGGCGAGCGGCCCGGCGCGGTGCAGGGCGAGTAGCAGGGAGAGCCGCCCCGGGTCGGCGAGCAGCGAGAAACGCTCGGCCCAGGACCGGACGTGCCCGGTGTCGCCGATCGCGGCGATGGCCTCGCAGACCCGGTGGCCGTCGATGGTGCGGTGGCCCGTGCGGTCGGCCGGTACGAGATGCATGCGGACATTCTCGCAGGACACGGCCTGTGATCCTGAACACCTGCGCAGGTGCGCAGCCTTGCAAGGGTGGTGTGCGGGCACCTACGGTGTTGCCCGCCGTGGTGCTCGGGAAGACCGGTGACGGACCATCAAGGTCCGGAGTCCGGAGCGGCCCTCGCCACTGTGATCGGGGGAGTCGTCCGTACCCATGACGCCACTGGGCGCCTCGTGCGCCTGGGAAGGCGGGTGCGGAAGCCCCGTAAGCCAGGAGACCGGCCACGGCATCTCACGTACGACTTTCCACGAGGTGCTGGAGCGTGATCCGAGGATGACCCTGCCCGAAACAGCCGCTGCTCCGGCGGCGCCGTCCGTCCTGCCGACCTTCCGTTGGCGGCGCGAGGACACCGTCCGCACGGCCGGGTTGATGGGGGTGATCCTGGCCATGCACGTGGTGGCGTTCGGGACGCTCGTCTTCCTGGTCGCCCCCGAGAAGTACGAGGTGGGCACCCAGGTCTTCGGGGTGGGCCTGGGCATCACCGCGTACACCCTCGGCATGCGGCACGCCTTCGACGCCGACCACATCGCGGTGATCGACAACACCACCCGCAAGCTGATGGCGGACGGCAAGCGCCCGGTCTCGGTGGGCTTCTGGTTCGCCCTCGGGCACTCCTCGATGGTGGTCATCATGGCCGCGCTGGTGGCGGGGGGCGCGCAGCTGGCCAACACGCTGATGGACGACGAGTCCACCACCCACCAGTGGCTCGGCATGATCGGCACCTCCACCTCCGGCGCCTTCCTCTACCTGATCGGCGCGCTCAACCTGGCCGCGCTGGTCGGCATCCTCAAGGTGTTCCGCTCGATGCGGGCCGGCCAGTACGACGAGGCGGCGCTGGAGGAGCACCTCAACTCGCGCGGCTTCCTCGCCCGCGTGCTGAACCGGGCGACCCGCTCGATCACCCGGCCCGGCCAGATGTTCCCGGTCGGCATGGTGCTCGGCCTCGGCTTCGACACCGCGACCGAGGTGACCCTGATGGTGATGGCCGGCTCCGGCGCGGCCTCCGGGCTGCCCTGGTACGCGATCGCCTGCCTGCCGCTGCTGTTCGCGGCCGGGATGAGCCTGTTCGACACGCTGGACGGGACGTTCATGAACTTCGCGTACCAGTGGGCCTTCTCCAACCCGGTCCGCAAGGTGTACTACAACCTGACCATCACCGGGCTGTCGATCGCCGTGGCGTTCATCATCGGCACCATCGAGCTGGTCGGCGTGCTGCACGAGAAGCTGGACCTGACCGACCCGGTCAGCGGCTGGATCGCGGACATCTCGCTGGACAACGTCGGCTACGCCCTCGTCGGGCTGTTCGTGGTGGTCTGGGCGGCGGCCATCGCCTACTGGAAGCTGGCCGGCGTCGAACAGCGCTGGACCCCGCAACCGCTCCAGCCCACCCCGGCCCCCACCCCCGACCCCGCCACCCCCGAGCCGGCCAAGTAATCCCCCACCCGGCCCGCCCCGCACCGCCGCACGGGAGGACGACCCGCCCGCCGTCCTGCGGAGGGGGCGGCGCGGTGCTCGGGTGGGGGTGCTCGGCGGGCGGATCGGGGTGGGGGTTCGTAGGCTCGACGCATGTCTGATGCGTACGCGGGCCGGCGGGAGCGGTTGCGGGAGCACTGCAGTGCGTCCGGGGCCGATGCGGCGCTGATCACCCGGGCGGCGAACGTGCGGTACCTGACCGGGTGCCCGCCGTGCGGGGCGACGTTGCTGCTGACCCGGGAGCGGGTGCTGCTGGCGCTGCCCGACGACCTGCCGCCGGACGACACCGGGGAGCACCTGATCGCGGAGGACGTGACCCAGGTGCCGGTGGCGTCGGGGGCGGACACCGCGCTGGCGGCCGCCGCGGCGGCGGTGCGGCTGCGGGTGTCGGACCTCGCGGTGGAGGAGCACGACCTGACCGTGGCCCGACACCGGGCGGTGGCGGGGCTGGCCGAGGGGGTCCGGCTGGCGGACCTGGCGCGGGCGGTCGAGCGGCTGCGGGTGGTGAAGGACGAGCACGAGATCGCGGACCTGCGGATCGCGGCCGAGATCGCCGACCAGGCGCTCGGCGAGCTGCTGGAGTCGATCCTGGTGGGCCGGACCGAGCGGCACCTGGCGATGGAGCTGGAGCGCCGGATGATCGACCACGGCGCGGACCGGGCGGCGTTCCCGGTGTCGGTCGGCACCGGCAGCCACTCAGGACAGCGGGCCCACCAGCCCACCGACCGGCGGGTGGAGGAGGGCGACTTCCTGACCGTGGTGCTCGGCGCGCAGTACCGGGGCTACGGCGTGTCCACCGCGCGGACCTTCGTGATCGGCGCCGCCCCCGCGCCCTGGCAGGTGGAGCTGCACCGGCTGGTCTTCCGGGCCCAGCGGGCCGGGCGGGAGGCGCTCGGGCCCGGGGTCGAGCAGTACGTACCCGACCAGGCCGCCCGGGAGATCCTCCAGGCGGCCGGGCACACCGAGAGCTCCCCGCACCCGCTCGGGCACGGAGTCGGGCTGGAGATCCGGGAGGCGCCGCGCCTCGGTCCGTCGGACATGGGTAAACTGGACAGCCGCGTACCGGTCACCGTCGGTCCGGGGGTTCACCTCCCGGGCAGGGGCGGCGTCCGGATCGAGGACACGCTCGTCGTACGCCCCCTCGAAGAGGGCGGGCCCGAGCTGCTCACCATCACCACCAAGGAGCTCCTCGCCCTGTAGACCCGCGGCCGGCCGGGAGGCTGTCGCGGGCGGCAGGACGCACCCCTTGGTTCCTTGACAGCTATATCCAGGAGTAAGTGCGCCCGTGGCTTCCACGAACGATCTCAAGAACGGCATGGTCCTCAAGCTGGAGGGCGGCAAGCTCTGGTCCGTCGTCGAGTTCCAGCACGTCAAGCCCGGCAAGGGCCCGGCCTTCGTGCGCACCAAGCTGAAGGAGGTCCTCACCGGCAAGGTCGTCGACAAGACCTTCAACGCCGGCGTGAAGGTGGAGACCGCCAACGTCGACAAGCGCACCATGCAGTTCTCGTACAAGGACGGCGAGAACTTCGTGTTCATGGACATGGACACCTACGACCAGCTGACCGTCGAGCCGTCCGCCGTCGGCGACGCCGCCAAGTACCTGCTGGAGGGCTTCGAGGCCCTGGTCGCGCAGAACGAGGGCTCCGTCCTGTACGTCGAGCTCCCGGCCGCGGTCGAGCTGACCATCGAGCACACCGAGCCGGGCGTCCAGGGCGACCGCTCCACCGGTGGCACCAAGCCGGCCACGCTGGAGACCGGTGCCGAGATCCAGGTGCCGCTCTTCGTCACCACCGGCGAGAAGGTCAAGGTCGACACCCGCGACGGCAGCTACCTCGGCCGGGTGAAGTAAGTCCGTGTCGGCCGCACGCAGCAAGGCCCGTACCCGGGCCTTCCAGATCCTCTTCGAGGCCGACCACCGCAACGTCGACCCGCTGACCGTCCTCGCGGACTGGGTGGCCCGTGCCCGGGAGCCCAAGCCGGACGAGGGCACCCCGCAGGTCGGCGAGTACACGATGGAGCTGGTCGAGGGGTATGTCCAGCACGCCCGCCGGATCGACGACCTGATCTCGGAGTACGCGGTGGGCTGGACGCTCGACCGGATGCCGATCGTGGACCGCAACGTCCTGCGGCTCGGGGCGTACGAGCTGATCTGGGAGGACGGCGTCCCGGACG
The DNA here is from genome assembly GCF_042677465.1 of Kitasatospora sp. NPDC127111. Lineage (NCBI taxonomy): Bacteria > Bacillati > Actinomycetota > Actinomycetes > Kitasatosporales > Streptomycetaceae > Kitasatospora > Kitasatospora sp. NPDC127111. Next base: position 62,057 of record NZ_JBHXTG010000015.1, on the reverse strand, counting down.
CGGTCGTCCTGGACGAGGCCGTCGAGATCGCCAAGGAGTTCTCCACGGACGACTCCCCGGCCTTCGTGAACGGTCTGCTCGCCCGCTTCCTGGAGCTGAAGCCGAGCATCCGCCGGTAGCAGCACCCGACGTACGGCCGTCGGATCCCGCACAGGGGTCCGGCGGCCGTCGTGCGTTTCCCCCGGGTGGCGTATGTTGGGACCCTACTCGCCAGTAACCTGGGCGCCGGTGACCCCGCTCGCCGGCGACCCCGCAGCGAAGGGCAGGCCACCCCCATGACCACGGCGATCCGCAGCGAGTTCGACCAGGGCATCGCCCTGATCCGCCACCCGGACGAGCCCGGCCGCTACGACGGCGAACTGGGTGCCGGCTGGCAGATCGGCGGCGGCGTCAACGGCGGACTGCTGCTCGCGATGGCCGGCCACGCGCTCTCCCTGGAGCACGGCGCCGCGCAGCAGGGCGGGCACGCCGACCCGGTCTCCATCAGCGGTTACTACCTCTCCGCCTCCACCCCCGGCCCGGCCACCGTCCGCACCGAGGTGCTGCGCTCCGGCCGCTCGCTCTCCACCGGCACCGCCTCGCTCAGCCAGGGCGGCGTCGAGCGGCTCCGGGTGGTCGCCAGCCACGGCGACCTCGCCACCGCCGACGGCGACGTGCGCACCACCGCGCAGCCGCCGCAGCTGCCGCCGCCGGACCAGTGCGTCGGCGTCGAGCACGCCCCCAAGGAGCTGATCTCGCAGGCGGCCCTGCTGGAGCGGTTCGACCTGCGGCTCGACCCCGCCACCATCGGCTGGGCGCTCGGGCAGCCCTCCGGCGAGGGGCGGATCCAGGGCTGGTTCCGGCTCGCCGACGGCCGCGAGCCCGACCCGCTGCTGCTCCTGCTGGTCGCCGACGCGCTCCCGCCGGTCACCTTCGACCTCGGCCTGCCGGGCTGGGCGCCCACCGTCGAGCTGACCGTCCACCTGCGGGCCCGGCCGGTGCCCGGCTGGCTGCGCGTCACCCACGCCACCCGCAACGTGGCCGGCGGCTACTTCGAGGAGGACGCCGAGGTCTGGGACGAGTCCGGCCGGCTGGTGGCGCAGTCCCGCCAGCTGGCCCGGGTGCCGCGCCCGGCCTGACGGCACCCGCGGCGGAGCGGCGGCGGGCCCGCGGAACGCCGCGAAACGCGGCCTCACGGTCGGTTACATTCCTGTGACACGCCGTACGTGTGCAATGCGTGGGGCTGGGGAGGACAACGGTCAGCGGCACCCCCCGCCGCTGACCGTCACCCGCCCGTCCGCCCCCCTCAGGAGCCACCGATGAGTGAGCGCAGCGAACGATCGATCGGAAGGTGCGCGTGGGTGCATGCCCCCGCCGCGCGAAGCGAGGTGGCGGCATGAGCCGCAACGGCCGCGCCCGCCGCACCCCCGACTGCACCGCCGCCGGCCAGCGGCCCCGCGCGCGCTCCCGGCACGAGCGCTACGAACGGCACGAGCGGCGCGCGGCCGGTGGTGAGCAGGCCTTCGTGATCGGTGTGCTGACCAGCGAGGCCGACTTCGAGCGCGCCCGGGCCTGGCGCCTGTCCGACGCCCCCGACTACGCCGCCTACCTGCGGGACACCGCCGAGCTGCTGGCCGAGGCCCGGCGCGGCTTCGAGACCGTCCGGGCCCGGATGTTCCACCCGCAGGACTTCGAGGAGTTCTGCCTGCTGCACGCCCTCGATCCGGCCGAGCCGGCCGCCCGCGACCGCTACCTGGTGAACCCGCCGCTGCAGACCCAGCTGCTCGCCTACCAGGGCGAGGAGCTGGCCGGTGACTTCCTGCCCCGGCTGGTCCGCGCCCGGGAGAACGGGCTGACGCTGCGCCACGCCGACCTGCTGCTGGACGGCGGTCTCTACGAGGAGGGCGGCCGGGCGGTCCGCGAGGCCTACCGGCGCGGCGCCGAGGTGTTCCGCCGGATGCTGGTCGGGGCCGGCGCCGGGGTGTACGAGCTGCGGCTTGCGGTGGACGCGCCCGGCGCCCGGCTGTCGGCGTCGGCGCGGGTGCTGCAGTGGGAGGACGGCGTGGTCCGGATCAACGACGAGGACCTCGAACTGGTCTGCGCGGTGCTCTGCGCCGGGCTGGCCCGGGAGCTGCCCGGGCTGGCGGTGCTGCACGGCGCCCAGGGTTCGGCGGCGGCCTGCGGGGAGTACCGGCAGACGGCGTGGGCGTGGGCCAGCGGCGGGCAGGACTGGGCGCCCGCGGCGGGCCCGGTGCGGCTGGACGACGTGGCGGCGGAGCCCGGCTACGCGCTGGGCACGGTCTGCTGAGGCCGGGGGAGGCCCGAGACTGCTGGGGCACGAGACTGCTGGGCCCCGGGGCTGCTGGGCCACGAGGTGCCGCCGCCGCGAGCCAAATATGCCCCGAGGCCCCGGCCCGGGGCGGCGGAAGGGGCCAGCGGCCCGGACGGCGGCGGCCGCGCGAACGCGCGACGGCGCGGCCCCCGGTCGGGTGCCGCGCCGTGACGTTTCTGCTGGCGTGAACCTGTTTCTGCAGGTGGTGGCCGGTGGGCGAGCGGTCAGCTCGCCTCCTCCTCGCGCACCGCACGGCGCGCGTCGGGGTTCAGCACACCCCAGGAGATCAGCTGCTCGGTGAGGATCGACGGCGACTGGTCGTAGATCACGGCCAGCGTGCGCAGGTCGTCCTGGCGGATCGAGAGCACCTTGCCGTTGTAGTCGCCGCGCTGGCTCTGGATGGTGGCCGCGTAGCGCTGCAGCGGGCCGGCCTTCTCGGACGGGACCTGGGTCAGTCTCTCCAGGTCGAGGACCAGGCGCGGCGGCGGCTCGGCCGCACCGCCGGGAGTGCCGCCGGGCAGCAGCTCCTGCACGGGGACGCCGTAGAACTCGGCCAGCTCGGCCAGTCGCTGCACGGTGACCGCACGGTCGCCGCGCTCGTACGAGCCGACGACGACTGCCTTCCAGCGCCCCTGGGACTTCTCCTCGACACCGTGCAGGGAGAGCCCCTGCTGAGTGCGGATCGCTCGGAGCTTGCCTCCGAGTTGCTTCGCGTAGTCGCTGGACATTGATCTCCCCGGACGAGATTGCTTCGCGTTCAGTGGTGGGTCACGGGCGATTGCCGACGTCGTTACCGGTGGGTTCGACGTCCGTCTCGTAACTCACTGTGAGGTTACGTAGAGTGAGGTAGTTGCGTCAAGCCGAATGGGGCAGTCGTGCGAATGGCTCCCATCGGCGGCGCGTCCGGGGCGTTAACCCGGCGAAGCGGAATGGTGGAGGTCCGTTTGCCGGCGGCCGCGCTGGTAGGATGGCCGGAGCCCGCGCCGCGTCGGCGGGGGCGTCCCAGACATCCTTTAAGGCCCGTCCCGTGAGGCGGGGAAGGAGGTCCGCTTCGGCATGACCGCACACCACGAAACCACGCCGCGGCCGCCGCACCAAGTGCTGGACGGCACGGACATCGCCCGGGTGATCACCCGGATCGCGCACGAGATCGTCGAGCGCGCCAAGGGCGCGGAGGACGTCGTGCTTCTCGGCATCCACACCAGGGGCGTTCACCTCGCCCGCCGCCTGCACACCAGGCTGGCCCAGATCACCGGCCGTGAGATCCCGCTCGGCACCCTGGACATCACCATGTACCGGGACGACCTGCGGCTGAAGCCCGCCCGCGCGCTGGAGCACACCGAGATCCCGGCCGACGGCATCGACGGCCGGCTGGTGATCCTCGTCGACGACGTGCTCTTCTCCGGCCGCACCATCCGCGCCGCGCTGGACGCGCTCAGCGACATCGGCCGCCCGCGCGCCGTGCAGCTCGCCGTCCTGGTCGACCGCGGCCACCGCGAGCTGCCCATCCGCGCCGACTACGTGGGCAAGAACCTCCCCACCTCGCTGCGCGAGGCCGTGCAGGTCCGGCTCTCCGACACCGACGGCGTGGACGCCGTCCTGGTCGGCGACCGCGACTACGCCAGCCGCTCCTCGCAGGCCCTGGCCTCCCAGCCGTCCGAACCGCACCTCCCGGAGTAACCCGCGTGAAGCGCCACCTCGTCTCCGCCGCCGACCTCAGCCGCGACGACGCGCTGCTGATCCTGGACACCGCCGAGGAGCTGGCCCAGCTCTCCGGACGCGCCGTCAAGAAGCTGCCCACGCTGCGTGGTCGAACCGTCGTCAACCTCTTCTTCGAGGACTCCACCCGGACCAAGACCTCCTTCGAGGTCGCCGAGAAGCGGCTGTCCGCCGACGTCATCAACTTCTCCGCCAAGGGCTCCTCGGTCTCCAAGGGCGAGAGCCTCAAGGACACCGCGCTCACCCTGCAGGCGATGGGCGCCGACGCGGTCGTCATCCGGCACCACGCCTCCGGCGCGCCGGCCCGGCTCGCCCAGTCCGACTGGCTGCACGGCAGCGTCATCAACGCCGGTGACGGCACCCACGAGCACCCCACCCAGGCCCTGCTCGACGCCTTCACCATGCGCCGCCACCTCAACCCCGGCGCCGGGCACGACCTCGCGGGCCGCCGGGTGACCATCGTCGGCGACATCCTGCACAGCCGGGTCGCCCGCTCCAACGTGCACCTGCTCACCACCCTCGGCGCCGAGGTCACCTTCGTCGCCCCGCCGACGCTGCTGCCGATCGGCATCGAACCCAATCCTGATTCCGGCGCAGCCGGGTGGCCCTGCGAGGTCAGCTACGACCTGGACAGCGTGCTCCCCAAGACGGACGCGCTGATGATGCTCCGGGTGCAGCGCGAGCGGATGAACGCCGCCTTCTTCCCCACCGAGCGCGAGTACAGCCGCCGCTACGGCCTCGACGGCGCCCGGATGGCCCAGCTGCCCGAGCACGCCATCGTGATGCACCCCGGCCCGATGGTCCGCGGCATGGAGATCACCGCCGAGGTCGCCGACTCGCCGCGCTGCACCGTGGTCGAGCAGGTCGCCAACGGCGTCTCCATCCGGATGGCCGTCCTCTACCTGCTGCTCGGCGGCGCCACCCTGAACGACACCCCCCGCACCGATACCGTGGAGACCGCTCAGTGACCACCTACCTGATCCGCAACGCCCAGATCCTCGGCGGTGCCCCGCAGGACCTCCACCTCGCCGACGGTGTCGTCAAGGAGATCGGCACCGCCCTCACCGTCGAGGCGGACATCGAGATCGACGCCAGCGGCCTGATCGCCCTGCCCGGCCTGGTCGACCTGCACACCCACCTGCGCGAGCCCGGCCGCGAGGACGCCGAGACCGTGCTCACCGGCACCCAGGCCGCCGCCAAGGGCGGCTTCACCGCCGTGCACGCGATGGCCAACACCTTCCCGGTGGCCGACACCGCCGGCGTGGTCGAGCAGGTCTGGCGGCTCGGCCAGGAGTCCGGCTACTGCGACGTGCAGCCCGTCGGCGCCGTCACCGTCGGCCTGGAGGGCAAGAAGCTCGCCGAGCTCGGCGCCATGCACGAGTCCGCGGCCGGCGTCCGGGTCTTCTCCGACGACGGCAAGTGCGTGGACGACGCGGTGATCATGCGCCGCGCGCTGGAGTACGTGAAGGCCTTCGACGGGGTCGTCGCCCAGCACGCCCAGGAGCCGAGGCTCACCGAGGGCGCCCAGATGAACGAGGGCCAGGTCTCCGGCGAGCTCGGGCTCGGCGGCTGGCCGGCCGTCGCCGAGGAGGCGATCATCGCCCGCGACGTGCTGCTCGCCGCGCACGTCGGCTCCCGCCTGCACGTCTGCCACGTCTCCACGGCCGGCTCGGTCGAGATCATCCGCTGGGCCAAGGCCAAGGGCTGGGACGTCACCGCCGAGGTCACCCCGCACCACCTGCTGCTCACCGACGAGCTGGTCCGCTCCTACGACCCGGTGTACAAGGTGAACCCGCCGCTGCGCACCGCCGCCGACGTGCAGGCGCTGCGCAAGGCGCTCGCCGACGGCACCATCGACGCCGTCGCCACCGACCACGCGCCGCACCCGGCCGAGGACAAGGACTGCGAGTGGGCCGTCGCCGCGATGGGCATGGTCGGCCTGGAGACCGCGCTCTCGGTGGTCCAGCAGACCATGGTCGACACCGGCCTGCTGAACTGGGAGGGCGTCGCCGACCGGATGTCGCACCGCCCGGCCCGGATCGGCCGGCTCAGCGGCCACGGACGGCCGATCTCGGTGGGTGAGCCGGCGAACCTGGTGCTGTTCGATCCCGCGTACCGTGGTGCCGTGAACCCCGACAGCTTCGCCACGCGCTCCCGCAACACCCCCTACCGGGGCCTCGACCTGCCCGGACGGGTGCACGCCACCTTCCTGCGCGGCACCGCCACCGTCCTGGCCGGCGAGCTGACCGAGCAGGGCGGGCGGGCATGAACCCGGCGCTGCTCGCCCAGGAGCAGGCCAGGGTCACCAACTGGCCCGGGTACATCGGCTGGGCGGTCGGCCTGCTGATCGTGATCGGCCTGGTCTACTGGCTGATGCGGCAGGGCTGGAACTGGCGGCGCACCCTGCAGTCCGGCATCCCGGCGCTGCCCGCCGTGCCGGAGCGGGCCGGCCGGACCATCCTGGAGACCAGCGGCCGGTACCACGGCACCACCACCGCCGGGAACTGGCTGGACCGGGTCGTCGCGCACGGCCTGGGCACCCGCAGCCGCGCCGACCTGACCCTCGGCGAGCACGGCCTGCTGGTGCGGCGCCCCGGTGACGTCGACTTCTGGATCCCGGCCGAGCACCTGACCGGGGCCCGGACGGACTCCGGGATCGCCGGCAAGGTCGTCCCGTCCGGACTGCTCGTCGTCACCTGGACGCACGAGGGCACCGCGCTGGACTCCGGCTTCCGGGCCGACCACCCCGACGAGCACGCCGCCTGGGTCGAGGCGGTCGCTCACCTCGCAACACGTACGAAGACGAAGACGGAAGAGGCCAACCGATGACCGCACCTGCCCCCACCACGCAGCGCCAACGGCGGGAGCGCGTGCCCGCCGTGCTCGTCCTGGAGGACGGCCGGACCTTCCGCGGCCAGGCCTACGGCGCCCTCGGCGAGACCTTCGGCGAGGCGGTCTTCAACACCGGCATGTCCGGCTACCAGGAGACCCTGACCGACCCGTCGTACCACCGCCAGGTGGTCGTGATGACCGCCCCGCAGATCGGCAACACCGGCTGGAACGACGAGGACGACGAGTCCAAGCAGATCTGGGTCGCCGGCTACGTCGTCCGCGACCCCGCCCGGGTCGCCTCCAACTGGCGCTCGCGCCGCTCGCTGGACGAGGAGCTCGCCAACCAGGGCGTCGTCGGCATCAGCGGCATCGACACCCGGGCGCTCACCCGCCACCTGCGCGAGCGCGGCGCGATGCGCTGCGGCATCTTCTCCGGCGCGGCCGTGGCGGACGACGCCGCGCTGCTGGCCAGGGTGCAGCAGTCGCCCGAGATGAAGGGCGCCGACCTCTGCGCCGAGGTCGCCACCACCGAGCCGTACGTGGTCCCCGCGATCGGCGAGAAGAAGTTCACCGTCGCCGCGCTGGACCTCGGCATCAAGGCGATGACCCCGCAGCGGATGGCCGAGCGCGGCATCGAGGTGCACGTGCTGCCGGCCAACGCCACCCTGGAGGACGTCTACGCGGTCAACCCGGACGGCGTCTTCTTCTCCAACGGCCCGGGCGACCCGGCCACCGCCGACCACCAGGTCGCCGTGGCGCAGGGCGTGCTGGAGCGCAGGACCCCGTTCTTCGGGATCTGCTTCGGCAACCAGATCCTCGGCCGCGCGCTGGGCTTCGGCACCTACAAGCTCAAGTACGGCCACCGCGGCATCAACCAGCCGGTGCAGGACCGCACCACCGGCAAGGTCGAGGTCACCGCGCACAACCACGGCTTCGCCGTGAACGCACCGCTGGACAAGGTGAGCGACACGCCCTACGGCCGGGTCGAGGTCTCCCACGTCTGCCTCAACGACGACGTGGTCGAGGGCCTCCAGGCGCTCGACGTGCCCGCCTTCAGCGTGCAGTACCACCCCGAAGCGGCGGCCGGCCCGCACGACGCGGCCTACCTCTTCGACCGGTTCGTCGAGCTCATGCGAGGCGACGACAAGGACAGCGTGAAGCTCATGGAGGGCCAGCGTGCCTAAGCGCACTGACATCAAGTCCGTCCTGGTGATCGGGTCCGGCCCGATCGTGATCGGCCAGGCCGCCGAGTTCGACTACTCGGGCACGCAGGCCTGCCGGGTGCTCAAGGCCGAGGGCCTGCGGGTCGTCCTGGTCAACTCCAACCCGGCCACGATCATGACCGACCCGGAGATCGCCGACGCCACCTACGTCGAGCCGATCACCCCGGAGTTCGTCGAGAAGATCATCGCCAAGGAGCGGCCCGACGCGCTGCTGCCCACCCTGGGCGGCCAGACCGCGCTCAACACCGCGATCGCGCTGGACGCCAACGGCGTCCTGGCCAAGTACAACGTCGAGCTGATCGGCGCCAAGGTCGACTCGATCCACAAGGGCGAGGACCGCGACCTCTTCAAGGGCGTCGTCGACGCCGTCAACGCCAAGATCGGCCACGGCGAGTCCGCCCGCTCGGTCATCTGCCACACCATGGACGAGGTGCTGGCCGGCGTCGACACCCTCGGCGGCTACCCGGTCGTCGTGCGCCCCTCCTTCACCATGGGCGGCGCCGGCTCGGGCTTCGCCCACAACGAGGAGGACCTGCGCCGCATCGCCGGCCAGGGCCTGACCCTCTCGCCGACCACCGAGGTGCTCCTGGAGGAGTCCATTCTCGGCTGGAAGGAGTACGAGCTGGAGCTGATGCGCGACAAGAACGACAACGTCGTGGTCGTCTGCTCCATCGAGAACTTCGACCCGATGGGCGTGCACACCGGTGACTCGATCACCGTCGCCCCGGCGATGACGCTCACCGACCGCGAGTACCAGATCCTGCGCGACGTCGGCATCGCCGTCATCCGCGAGGTCGGCGTCGACACCGGCGGCTGCAACATCCAGTTCGCCGTCAACCCCGAGGACGGCCGGGTCATCGTCATCGAGATGAACCCGCGCGTCTCCCGCTCGTCCGCGCTGGCCTCCAAGGCCACCGGCTTCCCGATCGCCAAGATCGCCGCCAAGCTGGCCGTCGGCTACACGCTGGACGAGATCCCCAACGACATCACCGAGGAGACCCCGGCCTCCTTCGAGCCGACCCTCGACTACGTCGTCGTCAAGGTGCCGCGGTTCGCGTTCGAGAAGTTCCCGAGCGCCGACGCCACGCTGACCACCACCATGAAGTCGGTCGGCGAGGCCATGGCCCTCGGCCGCAACTTCCCCGAGGCGCTGCAGAAGGCGCTGCGCTCGCTGGAGAAGAAGGGCTCCCAGTTCAGCTGGACCGGCCCGGTGGGGGACAAGGCCGAGCTGCTGGCCAAGGCGGTCGTGCCGACCGACGGCCGGATCAACACCGTGATGGACGCCATCCGGGCCGGCGCCACCCCGGAGGAGGTGTTCGAGGCCACCAAGATCGACCCGTGGTTCGTCGACCAGCTCTTCCTGCTGGACGAGATCGCCGGCGAGCTGGCCGACGCCGCCGAGCTCACCCCGGACCTGCTCCGCCACGCCAAGCGGCACGGCTTCTCCGACCAGCAGATCGGCGAGATCCGCGGCCTGCGCCCCGACGTGGTCCGCGAGGTCCGGCACGCGCTCGGCATCCGTCCGGTCTTCAAGACCGTCGACACCTGCGCCGCCGAGTTCGCCGCCAAGACCCCGTACTTCTACTCGTCGTACGACGAGGAGAACGAGGTCGCCCAGCGCACCAAGCCCGCCGTGATCATCCTCGGCTCCGGCCCGAACCGCATCGGCCAGGGCATCGAGTTCGACTACTCCTGCGTGCACGCCTCCTTCGCGCTGGCCGACGCCGGGTACGAGACCGTGATGGTCAACTGCAACCCGGAGACCGTCTCCACCGACTACGACACCTCCGACCGGCTCTACTTCGAGCCGCTCACGCTGGAGGACGTGCTCGAGATCGTCCACGCCGAGCAGCAGGCCGGTCCGCTGGCGGGCGTCATCGTCCAGCTCGGCGGGCAGACCCCGCTCGGCCTGGCCCAGGCGCTCAAGGACAACGGCGTGCCGATCGTCGGCACCCAGCCCGAGGCGATCGACCTCGCCGAGGAGCGCGGCGCCTTCGGCCGCGTGCTGCGCGACGCCGGCCTGCCGGCCCCCAAGCACGGCACCGCCTTCTCCTTCGAGGAGGCCAAGGCCATCGCCGACGAGATCGGCTACCCCGTGCTGGCCCGCCCGTCCTACGTGCTCGGCGGCCGCGGCATGGAGATCGTCTACGACGAGGCCTCCCTCGCCTCCTACCTGGAGCGCCACGCCGGCCTGATCTCCGAGCACCCGGTGCTGATCGACCGCTTCCTCGACGACGCGGTGGAGATCGACGTCGACGCGCTCTACGACGGCACCGAGCTCTACCTCGGCGGTGTCATGGAGCACATCGAGGAAGCCGGCATCCACTCCGGCGACTCCGCCTGCGCGCTGCCCCCGATCACCCTCGGCGGCTACGACGTCAAGCGGCTGCGCGCCTCCACCGAGGCGATCGCCCGCGGCGTCGGCGTCCGCGGCCTGATCAACATCCAGTTCGCGCTCTCCGGCGACATCCTCTACGTGCTGGAGGCCAACCCGCGCGCCTCCCGCACCGTGCCGTTCACCTCCAAGGCGACGGCGGTGCCGCTGGCCAAGGCCGCCGCCCGGATCTCGCTCGGCGCCACCATCGCCGAGCTGCGCGCCGAGGGCCTGCTCCCGGCCGAGGGCGACGGCGGCACGCTGCCCGCCGACTGCCCGATCTCCGTCAAGGAGGCCGTGATGCCGTGGAGCCGCTTCCGCGACGTGCACGGCCGCGGCGTGGACACCGTCCTCGGCCCGGAGATGCGCTCCACCGGCGAGGTCATGGGCATCGACAAGGTCTTCGGCACGGCGTACGCGAAGGCCCAGTCCGGCGCGTACGGCGCGCTGCCGACCCGGGGCAAGGTCTTCGTCTCGGTGGCCAACCGGGACAAGCGCAACCTGGTCTTCCCGGCCCGCGCGCTGGTCGGCCTCGGCTTCGAGGTGCTCGCCACCGCCGGCACCGCCGAGGTGCTGCAGCGCGGCGGCATCCCGTCCACGCTGGTGCGCAAGCACAGCGAGGGCGAGGGCCCGAACGGCGAGAGGACCATCGTCCAGCTGATCCACGACGGCGAGGTCGACCTGATCATCAACACGCCGTACGGCACCGGCGGCCGCCTCGACGGCTACGAGATCCGCACCGCCGCCGTCGCCCGCGCCGTGCCCTGCCTGACCACCGTCCAGGCCATGGGCGCCGCCGTCCAGGGCATCGACGCGCTGCTGCGCGACGAGGTCGGGGTGATGTCGCTCCAGGAGCACGCCGAGCTGATCAACGCCGGCCGCAAGTAGTACCCCGCAGTGGGGGGCACCGGACCGTCGGGTGCCCCCCACTTCCATGCCCCGGGAGGACCATCATGTACAAGCTCCTGTTCGACCTCGTCTTCAAGAAGATGGACCCGGAGAAGGCCCACCACCTCGCCTTCTTCTGGATCCGGCTGGCCTCCTCGGTGCCCGGCCTGCGCACCCTCGTCCGGCTGGTGCTCGCCCCGCGCGACCGGGCGCTGCGCACCACCGCCCTCGGCCTCGACCTGCCCGGCCCGTTCGGCCTGGCGGCCGGCTTCGACAAGAACGGCGTCGGCATCGACGGCCTGTCGATGATCGGCTTCGACTACGTCGAGATCGGCACCATCACCGGCGAGCCGCAGCCCGGCAACCCGCAGCCCCGGCTCTTCCGCCTGGTCGAGGACCGCGCGCTGGTCAACCGGATGGGCTTCAACAACCAGGGCTCGGCCCGGGTCGCCGCGCGCCTCGCCCAGCGCCCGCACACCAGCTCCACCCCGGTGGTCGGCGTCAACATCGGCAAGACCAAGGTGGTCGAGGAGGCCGACGCGATCGGCGACTACGTGAAGTCCACCGAGCGGCTCGCCAAGTACGCCGACTACCTGGTGGTCAACGTCAGCTCGCCGAACACCCCCGGGCTGCGCAACCTGCAGGCCGTCTCGCACCTCGGCCCGCTGCTCGCCGCCGTCCGCGAGGCCGCCGACCGCTCCACCCCGCACCACGTGCCGCTGCTGGTCAAGATCGCCCCCGACCTGGCCGACGAGGACGTCGACGCGGTCGCCGACCTCGCCCTGGAGCTCGGCCTGGACGGCATCATCGCCACCAACACCACGATCGGCCGCGAGGGCCTGCGGGCGTCCGCCGCCCGGATCGAGGAGATCGGCATGGGCGGCCTCTCCGGCGCCCCGCTGAAGGCCCGCGCGCTGGAGGTGCTGCAGCGCCTGCGCGCCCGCACCGGGGGCCGGCTCACCCTGGTCTCGGTCGGCGGCATCGAGACCGCCGAGGACGCCTGGGAGCGCATCGTCCACGGCGCCGACCTGGTGCAGGGCTACAGCGCCTTCATCTACCAGGGCCCGTTCTGGTGCCGCCGCATCCACAAGGGCCTGTCGGCCAAGGTCCGGGCCGGCGGCTTCCGCAACCTGGCCGCCGCCGTCGGCAGCGCCGTCCCCGCCGGCAAGGCCTCCTGAACCCCATGACCACCCCCGGAAAGGACGACATGACCCTCGCCCCCTTCGGCGCCCGGCTGCGCCAGGCCCTCGACACCCGCGGCCAGCTCTGCGTCGGCATCGACCCGCACGCCTCCCTGCTCGCCGCCTGGGGCCTGGAGGACTCCGTGGCGGGCCTGGAGACCTTCAGCCGGACCGTGGTCGAGGCACTGGCCGACCGGGTCGCCGTGCTCAAGCCGCAGGCCGCCTTCTTCGAGCGCTTCGGCTCCAAGGGCGTCGCCGTGCTGGAGAAGTCCGTCGCCCAGGCCCGGGCGGCCGGCGCGCTCGTCCTGATGGACGCCAAGCGCGGCGACATCGGCTCCACCATGGCCGCCTACGCCGAGGCCTTCCTCGCCCCGGGCAGCCCGCTCTTCTCGGACGCCGTCACGGTCAGCCCGTACCTGGGCTTCGGCTCGCTGCGCCCGGCGCTCGACCTGGCCGCGGCCAACGGCGCGGGCGTCTTCGCGCTGGCGCTCACCTCCAACCCGGAGGGCGCCGAGGTGCAGCGCGCGGTCGGCGCGGACGGCGAGCCGGTGGCCGCCTCGGTGCTGCGCCAGCTCGCGGCGGAGAACGCCGGCGCGGAGCCGCTCGGCTCCTTCGGCGCGGTGGTCGGCGCGACCCTGGCGGACGCGGGCGTGGACCTGGCGATCAACGGTCCGCTGCTCGCCCCCGGGATCGGCGCCCAGGGCGCGACCATGGCGGACCTGCCGCGGGTCTTCGGCGCCTCGGTGCGCAACGTGGTGCCGAGCGTCAGCCGGGACGTGCTCAAGCACGGCCCGTCGGTGCCGGCCCTGCGGGAGGCGGCCGACCGCTTCGTCCGGGAGTACGCGGACGCGGTGAAGTGAACGTCGCGGTGAGGTGAGGGCGCGGTGAAGCGGAACGCACGAGGACGCGGCGGGCAGGGCCACGTGAGCCGCGGGGGAGCGGTCCGCCGGCCCTCGGCGAGCCGTGACGGGGTGGCGCGGCGCCGGACCGACTGACGTGAGCGCGGTCACATCGGTATAGCCAAAGGTCCGCAATCGCGGTCATTTTGCCCGGGAAAGTCCTGGTCGGCCTTGGCTGACCAGGACTTTTCGTGTTCTTTTCCTGACGTGGCGCCGCAATCCGGGTAGTGTCCGGCGATAGGTCATCGAAGAGCGGCGATTCCCGTTGCTCTCGCAGGTCAGAGCCGTACGGTTCCCACTTGCGGCCGGTGTCCTGGGAACCAAACCAGTCATAGCTCAATCCTTCCTTCCACACCCTGAGGTGAACGGCGTGGCTCTTCCGCCCCTTACCCCTGAACAGCGCACCGCCGCGCTCGCCAAGGCCGCCGAGGCTCGCCGGGAGCGCGCCGAGGTCAAGAACCGGCTCAAGCACTCCAACGCCTCCCTGCACGAGGTGATCAAGGCCGGCAAGGCCGACAACGACGTCATCGGCAAGATGAAGGTCTCCGCCCTGCTGGAGTCCCTGCCCGGCGTCGGCAAGGTCCGTGCCAAGCAGATCATGGAGCGCCTCGGCATCAGCGAGAGCCGTCGCGTCCGTGGCCTCGGCACGAACCAGATCGCCTCCCTGGAGCGGGAGTTCGGCGGCGGTGCCGCCTGACCGTGCCCCCGTGGTCCCGGGATCGTCCGCGATCCGGGATAATCGGTGCATGAGTGAGCGTCCGCGGCTGACCGTGCTCTCCGGCCCTTCGGGGGTCGGCAAGAGCACGGTCGTCGCTCATATGAGGAAGCAGCACCCCGAGGTCTGGCTCTCGGTGTCGGCGACGACCCGCCACCCGAGGCCGGGCGAGCAGCACGGGGTCCAGTACCACTTCGTCGACAACGACGAGTTCGACAAGCTGATCGCCAACGGCGAGCTGCTGGAGTGGGCCGTCTTCGCCGGCAACCGCTACGGCACCCCGCGGTCGGCGGTGCTGGAGAAGCTGGAGCGCGGCGAGCCCGTCCTGCTGGAGATCGACCTGCAGGGCGCCCGTCAGGTGCGCGAGTCGATGCCCGAGGCGCAGCTGGTGTTCCTGGCTCCGCCGAGCTGGGACGAGCTGGTCCGCCGGCTCACCGGCCGGGGCACCGAGCCGCAGGACGTGATCGAGAAGCGGCTGGAGGCCGCCAAGGTCGAGCTGGCCGCCGAGCCGGAGTTCGACACGACCCTGGTGAACACCTCCGTCGAGCAGGTGGCGACCGAACTGCTAGCCTTGCTCGGTGTAGGCTGACCTGTCTGTCTTTTCACCCCTTTCGGAAGGTTTTCGCGTGTCCTCTTCCATGACCGCGCCCGAGGGCATCATCAACCCGCCGATCGACGAGCTGCTCGAGGCCACCGACTCCAAGTACAGCCTCGTGATCTACGCCGCCAAGCGCGCGCGCCAGATCAACGCCTACTACTCGCAGCTCGGTGAGGGCCTGCTCGAGTACGTCGGCCCGCTGGTCGACACCCACGTGCACGAGAAGCCGCTGTCGATCGCGCTGCGCGAGATCAACGCGGGCATGCTCACCGCCGAGGCGGTCGAGGCGGCCTGAGCCGGTGCCTTCTGTCGAAGGGCCCGTCGGACTCGTTCCGGCGGGCCCTTCGGCGTTCCCGGCGCCCCTTCGGCGCGTTCTCGCTGGTGGGGGCTGTGTGGGGTGCCACAGTGCGGGCGGTTGCTGAGGGGTCGTAGGGTGAGGCACGTCCCGAGCGAGGAGAGATGGGAAGCATGAGCGCGAGCACGGACGCGAGCACCCAGGCAGGCACCGGCCGCGCGGACGCCCCGCGCGTGGTCCTCGGCGTCAGCGGCGGCATCGCCGCGTACAAGGCGTGCGAGCTGCTGCGGCGGTTCACCGAGTCCGGCCACCAGGTCACCGTCGTGCCGACCGAGGCCGCGCTGCACTTCGTCGGCGAGGCCACCTGGGCCGCGCTCTCCGGCCGTCCGGCCGCCACCGAGACCTGGGAGCGGGTCCACGAGGTGCCGCACGTGCGGATCGGGCAGAACGCCGACCTGGTCGTGGTCGCCCCCGCCACCGCCGACCTGATGGCCAAGGCCGCGCACGGGCTCGCCGACGACCTGCTCACCAACACGCTGCTCACCGCGCGCTGTCCGGTCGTGCTGGCCCCCGCGATGCACACCGAGATGTGGGAGCACCCGGCCACCCGGGAGAACGTCGCCACACTGCGCCGCCGCGGCGTGATCGTGCTGGAGCCGGCCGTCGGGCGGCTGACCGGCAAGGACACCGGCAAGGGCCGGCTGCCCGAGCCGTCCGCGATCTTCGACGCCTGCCGGGCCGTGCTGCGGCACGGCGGGGTCCGTTCGGACCTGGCCGGCCGGCACGTGGTCGTCTCGGCCGGGGGCACCCGGGAGCCGCTGGACCCGGTGCGCTTCCTCGGCAACCGCTCCTCCGGCAAGCAGGGCTACGCGCTCGCGGTGACCGCCGCCGCGCGCGGCGCCCGGGTGACCCTGCTCTCGGCCAACGCCGAGCTCCCCGACCCGGCCGGCGTCGACGTGGTGCACGTCTCGACCGCGCTGGAGCTGCGGGACGCCGCGCTGAAGGCGGCGGAGGACGCGGACGCGGTGGTGATGGCCGCGGCGGTGGCCGATTTCCGCCCCGCCGAGTACGCCACCGGCAAGATCAAGAAGGTCGAGGGGGTCGAGCCGGCGCCGGTCGCGCTGGTCCGCAACCCGGACGTCCTGGCCGAGCTCTCGGGGCACCGCCCCCGTTCGGGCCAACTGGTCGTGGGTTTCGCGGCGGAGACCGACGACGTGCTCGCCAACGGCCGTGCCAAGCTCGCCCGCAAGGGCTGCGACCTGCTGGTGGTCAACGAGGTCGGCAACGGCAAGGCGTTCGGCCAGGACGTCAACGAGGCCGTGGTGCTGGGCTCGGACGGCAGTGAGACGGCGGTGCCGGTGGGCCCCAAGGAGGCGCTCGCCGACGTGGTCTGGGACCTGGTCGCGGAACGGCTCCGAACGGTCGTGGACTGATCTCGAAGGGTGGTCGTTCGGTCTTCAATTCCGGAATGGAGTGACGGTTGCCGGTAGCCGACCGTTACACTCCAGGAATCAAGTCTTTCCGGATGTCCCCGGTTCGCCGGGGGCCTTCAGTCAGCAGCCGCTGCAACCCCAGGGAGCGCTGTGTCTCGCCGCCTGTTCACCTCGGAGTCCGTGACCGAGGGACACCCCGACAAGATCGCTGACCAGATCAGCGACACCATCCTCGACGCTCTCCTGCGGGAGGACCCGACCTCCCGGGTCGCCGTGGAGACGCTCATCACCACCGGCCAGGTGCACGTGGCCGGCGAGGTGACGACCAAGGCGTACGCGCCGATCGCCCAGCTGGTCCGCGAGCGGATCCTGGAGATCGGCTACGACAGCTCGAAGAAGGGCTTCGACGGCGCCTCGTGCGGTGTGTCGGTGTCCATCGGTGCCCAGTCGCCCGACATCGCGCAGGGTGTGGACACCGCGTACGAGGCCCGGGTCGAGGGCGACGAGGACGACCTGGACAAGCAGGGCGCCGGTGACCAGGGCCTGATGTTCGGCTACGCGTCCGACGAGACGCCGGAGCTGATGCCGCTGCCGATCACCCTGGCGCACCGCCTGTCGAAGCGGCTGTCCGAGGTGCGCAAGAACGGGACGATCCCGTACCTGCGCCCGGACGGCAAGACCCAGGTCACCATCGAGTACGACGGCGACAAGGCCGTGCGCCTGGACACCGTCGTGGTCTCCTCGCAGCACGCGAGCGACATCGACCTGGACTCGCTGCTGACCCCGGACATCCGCGAGTTCGTGGTGGAGCCGGAGCTGAAGGCGCTGGCCGAGCAGGGCATCAAGCTGGCGACCGACGGCTACCGGCTGCTGGTGAACCCGACCGGCCGGTTCGAGATCGGCGGTCCGATGGGTGACGCGGGCCTGACCGGCCGCAAGATCATCATCGACACCTACGGCGGCATGGCCCGCCACGGCGGCGGCGCCTTCTCCGGCAAGGACCCGTCCAAGGTCGACCGCTCGGCCGCCTACGCGATGCGCTGGGTCGCCAAGAACATCGTCGCCGCGGGTCTGGCCCGCCGCGCCGAGGTCCAGGTCGCCTACGCCATCGGCAAGGCCGAGCCCGTCGGCCTGTTCGTGGAGACCTTCGGCACCGAGACCGTCCCGGTCCTGGCCATCCAGAAGGCCGTCACCGAGGTCTTCGACCTGCGTCCGGCCGCGATCATCCGCGACCTGGACCTGCTCCGCCCGATCTACGCCCAGACCGCCGCCTACGGCCACTTCGGCCGCGAGCTGCCGGACTTCACCTGGGAGCGGACCGACCGGGTCGAGGAGCTGAAGAAGGCCGTGCAGGACTGAACGGCTGATCCGATCGTCTGACCGCAGGCGGTGGTCCCCCGGTGGGGGTGGCCACCGCCTGCGCGTTTCGGTGCGGGCGCGGTCCGCACTGTCGGTGTGACCTGGTACTACTTGGGGCGATGAGCAGCACAGAGGAGAACGGGGGCCCGGAGCAGCTGGCGTTCATCCGGGAGACGGTCCGCCGGGCCAAGCCCCGGACGTGGCGCGGTGCCAAGCTGGCCGAGCACCTGCCGGTCGCCCGGGTGGTGGTCGACAAGGGCGTGCTGACCATCGACAAGTTCTTCGACTACGCGGTGCCCGCCGCGATGGCGGAGGAGGCCCAGCCCGGCGTGCGGGTCCGGGTGCGGTTCGGCGCGCGGGTGGTCAAGGGCCAGCGCGAGGGCGGCGAACTGCACGACGGCTTCATCGTCGCGCGGCTGGAGCGGAGCGACTTCGCCGGCCCGCTGGCGCCGCTCGCCCAGGTGCTCTCGCCCGAGCCGGTGCTCACCCCCCAGCTGCTGCGGCTGTGCCGGACCGTCGCCGACCGGTACGCGGGCACCCTGGCGGACGTCCTCCAACTGGCCGTCCCGCCCCGGCACGCCAAGGCCGAGGCCGAGCCCTCGCCGGCCCCCCGCCCCCGGCCCGCCGCTCCGGCGCCCGGCGGCTGGTCGCGGTACGCCGCCGGACCGGACTTCCTCGCCGCGCTGGCCGGTGGCGGCTCCCCGCGCGCGGTCTGGACGGCGCTGCCCGGTCCCGGCTGGCCGTACGAGATCGCCCGGGCCGTCGCCGCCACGCTGGCGGGCGGGCGCGGCGCGCTGGTCGTCCTGCCGGACGGCCGCTCGGTGGCCCGGGTGGACCAGGCGCTGACCGCGTTGCTCGGCGAGGGCGTGCACGCCACCCTGGCGGCCGATCTCGGCCCGCGCGAGCGGTACCGGCGCTGGCTGACGGTGAGCCGCGGCTCGGTGCGCGCCGCCATCGGCACCCGCGCCGCGATGTTCGCCCCGGTCCGGGACCTCGGGCTGGTGGTCGTCTGGTCCGACGGCGACAGCAGCCACAGCGATCCGCGCGCCCCGCACCCGCACGTGCGCGAGGTGGCGCTGCTGCGCGCCGCGGAGGAGGGGGCCGGCGTCCTGCTCGGCGGGCACGCGGTGACCGTCGAGGGCGCGCAGCTGGTCCGCACCGGGTGGGCGCGGCCGCTCGTCGCCGACCGGGAGACCGTCCGCCAGGTGGCGCCGCGGGTCCGCACCGTCACCGACCAGGACCAGCACCGGGACGCCGCCGCCCAGGCCGCCCGGCTGCCCTCGGTGGCCTGGGAGGCCGCGCGGGAGGCGCTGGCGGCCGGCGGGCCGGTGCTGATCCAGGTGCCGCGCCGCGGCTACGTCCCCCGGCTGGCCTGCGGGCGGTGCCGCACCCCCGCCCGGTGCCGGCGCTGCGAGGGCCCGCTGGAGGCCGCCTCCGCGGACGCGCCGCTGCACTGCGGGTGGTGCGGGCAGCCGGAGCAGGACTGGCACTGCCAGGAGTGCGGCTCGTTCCGGCTGCGGGCCCAGGTGGTCGGGGCCAGGCGCACGGCGGAGGAGCTGGGCAAGGCGTTCCCGCGGGTGCCGGTGCGGACCTCGGGGCGGGACGCCGTGCTGGCCACCGTCCCGGACGAACCGGCGCTGGTGATCTCCACGCCGGGCGCCGAGCCGGTGGTCGAGGGCGGCGGCGGGTACGCGGCGGCCCTGCTGCTGGACGGCTGGGCGCTGCTCAGCCGCCCCGACCTGCGGGCCGGCGAGGAGACCCTGCGGCTCTGGCTGGCCGCCGCCGCCCTGGTGAAGCCGTCGGCCGAGGGCGGCACGGTGGTGGTGGTCGCCGAGCCCACGGCGCGGCCGGTGCAGGCGCTGGTCCGCTGGGACCCGCTCGGGCACGCCGGGCTGGAGCTGGACGAGCGGGCGCAGCTGCACTTCCCGCCGGTGTCGCGGATGGCCTCGGTGACCGGCAGTCCGGCGGCGGTCGCGGACCTGCTCGCGCTGATCCGGCTGCCGTCCGAGGCGGACGTGCTCGGCCCGGTGCCGGTGCCGGCGCTGCGGGGGGAGGAGCAGGAGCGGGCGCTGCTGCGGGTGCCGCCGGGGCAGGGGGCGGCGCTGGCGGGGGCGCTCAAGGCGGCGCAGATCGCGCGGATCGCGCTGCGGACGCCGGAGGCGGTGAAGGTGCGGATCGACCCGACGGACATCGGGTGAGGCTTGGCGGCCGGGTGCGGTGCGGGGCGGGCGGCTGCCGGGAGAGGGGTGTTGCGAGGTGCCGGGTGGGGCGCTGCGAGGTGCCCGGTGGGGTGCCCGGCCGCCGGGTGAGGGTGCTGCGGAGGGGCGGCTGCCGGGTGAGGGCGTCGCCAGGGGCGGGCGGCTGCCGGGTGGGGCGTCGCCAGGGGCGGGCGGCTGCCGGGTGGGGCGTCGCCAGGGGCGGGCGGCTGCCGGGTGAGGGGCGGCTGAGTGCGCCGCTCCCCACCCGGGCCGCGCCGCTGCTCAGCCGCGCAGGGGGACGCCGGAGCGGTCCATCGCCGCGCGGTCCAGCGCGCTGCGGTCCAGGCCGCCCTGGCGGGCCGCCGGGACGGTCGCGGCCAGCCCGGTCGGGGCGGACGCGGCGGGCAGCTCCTCGGCGCGGTCCGGCCGGCCGGGCCCCGGAACGCCGGAGGCCGGCACCCCGCCGGCCGCCAGCAGCTCGCTGGTCGGCCGGCGCATCCCGTACCGCCGGTGCACCGCCTGCTTGGTGACCCCGAGGGCCGAGCCCACCGAGTCCCAGGAGAAGCCCAGCGCCCGGTCGAACTCGACCGCCGCCGCGACCAGCGTCTCCACGCTCTCGCGCAGCTCCTGCGCCAGACGCACCGTCGGCGCCGGCGCCCGTCCGTACACCACGAACCCGGCCGAGGTGCTCGGGCGGCGCGGACGGTAGACGTTGCCCAGTTGGGCGGTGAGGGTCCGCAGCGCGTCGACCTGGCGCCTCACCCGCTCGATGTCCCGCACCAGCAGGTGCAGGCTCGCCCGCGCCCGTGCGTCGTGGTTGATCTGCTCGGCCATGGCCTACGTGCCACCTTCCGTACGGTTCAGCTCGGCCGGAACGCGGTGTCCCGCGCGCTCCGGCCCCGGTCAATCTCACTTGACCAACGCCGGACCGGGGGCCGGGGTCACGCAGCGCGGGCGAGTCGGGATATGCCAGATGCCCGGGCGCGGCCCGAACGGGGCCGGTGGGATTGCATAGACTTGACGACGGTCCGGCGTCCGCACACCGACGATCCCGACCCGGAATCCGCGGTCCCGAGTCCGAAGTCCGCAGTCCGAAGCCAGAGTCCGAAGTCCGAGCGACAGGAGCCCGCAGCCCGTGGCGATCCAGCCGATCCGCATCTTCGGGGACCCGGTCCTCCGCGCCACCGCGAAGCCGGTGACCACCTTCGACAAGGAGCTGCGCACCCTCGTCCGGGACCTCACCGACACCATGCTCGACGCCCCCGGGGCCGGCCTCGCCGCGCCCCAACTCGGCATCTCGCTACGGGTGTTCACCTACCACGTGGACGGCGTCACCGGTCACCTGATCAACCCCGACCTGTCGCTCACCGAGGAGGAGCAGGACGGCCCCGAGGGCTGCCTCTCGCTCCCCGGGCTGCGCTACGACACCAAGCGCGCGTACGGGGTGGTCGCCAAGGGCTTCAACATGTACGGCGACCCGGTCACCATCGAGGGCACCCAGCTGCTCGCGCGCTGCATCCAGCACGAGACCGACCACCTCGACGGCATCATCTTCATCGACCGGCTCGACCGCGAGCAGCGCAAGGCCGCGATGAAGGCGATCCGCGAGACCGACTGGGGCGGCGGACCCGCGCCCGTCGTCCGGATCTCGCCGCACAGCACCTTCGGCTCGGCGCGCTGAACCCGTTTGGGTTGCCGAACCCGCTCGTTTCGTGAAGTCCCGCTACCAGAAAGGCACTTGATGCGCCTCGTGTTCGCCGGCACCCCCGAGGTCGCCGTTCCCGCCCTGGACGCCCTGCTCGCCTCCGACCGGCACGAGGTCGTCGCGGTGGTCACCCGCCCCGACGCCCCCGCCGGGCGAGGCCGCAAGCTGGTCGCCAGCCCCGTCGCCCAGCGCGCCGAGGAGGCCGGGATCGAGGTCCTCAAGCCGGCGAAGCCCAGCGACCCGGACTTCGTCGCCCGGCTCACCGAACTCGCCCCGGACTGCTGCCCGGTGGTCGCCTACGGCGCGCTGCTGCGGCCCGGCACGCTGGAGATCCCCGAGCACGGCTGGGTGAACCTGCACTTCTCGCTGCTGCCCGCCTGGCGCGGCGCCGCGCCCGTCCAGCACGCGGTGCTGGCCGGCGACGAGGTCACCGGGGCGTCCACCTTCCTGATCGAGCAGGGCCTGGACTCCGGGCCGGTCTTCGGCGTCCTCACCGAGGAGATCCGCCCCACCGACACCAGCGGCGAACTGCTGGAGCGGCTCGCCCACTCCGGCGCCCGGCTGCTCGCCGCCACCATGGACGGCATCGCCGACGGCACCCTGCACGCCGTCCCGCAGCCCGCCGAGGGCGTCACCCTCGCGCCGAAGATCACCGTCGAGGACGCCCGGATCGACTGGACCCACCCCGCCCTCCGGGTCGACCGCGTGGTGCGCGGCTGCGCCCCGGCGCCCGGGGCGTGGACGGTGTTCCGCGGTGAGCGGCTCAAGATCACCGGGCCGGTCACGCTGGTGACGGACTCGTCGGCGCTGGCGCCCGGGGAACTGGCGGTCGGCAAGAACAGCGTCCGGGTCGGCACCGGCAGCCACGAGGTCGAACTGGGCGAGGTGCGGCCGCAGGGCAAGAAGGCGATGCGGGCCGCCGACTGGGCGCGGGGCGCGCGGATCGAGTCCGGCGAGCGGTTCGGCCTCCTCGGCGAGGACTGAGCGCGCGAGGACGGGTCGGGCGAGTACCGGTCGACCAGGACCGGTCGACCAGGACCGGTCGGGCGAGACCAGTCGGCGAGGGTCTCGGCCGGCGGGGACCGACCGGGGGGCGGGCCGGACGCGCCGGCCCGCCCCCCGGCCCGCCGTCAGCCGGTGGCGGGGTAGGCGGTCAGGGCCTGGCCGGTGCCCTCGGCCGGGGCGAGGCCGACGTACTCGTTGACGGCGACCGGCGCCAGCTGCGGGCTGCCGGGCCGGTCCTGGCCGGTGGAGGCGTCCAGCATGACCGGGCCGTTCTTGGTGGTCCCGTAGACGACGCCGTGCCGGACCGCGGTGACCCTCGGCGCGACGCGGGTGTTCGCGTCGTCCGGGAGCTTCCAGAGCACCTTGCCGGTCGCGGGCTCGACCGCGAAGGCCGAGGAGTCGGTGGCGCAGACCGTCACCGAGCGTCCGTCGTACGTGCAGGTGTGCGTGAACCCGCCGGAGAAGTCGAGCGTCCGCTTGCCGGTCGCGCCGTCCACCAGCCAGGCGAAGTTCTTGCCCGAGCCGTAGTCGCGGCCCTGAACCACCACGGTGGCCGGCCCGGCCGGCCGCACCGTCGTCTGGTAGGAGTCGGCCTCCGCGTTCCAGGCCGTCTTGCCGTCGGAGACGTCGATCGCCGACAGCTTCTGCCGGACGCCGTCCTGGGTGACGACGCCGACGACCTGACCCTCGGTGAGCGCGGCGCCGAAGAAACCGTTCTGCGTCCAGAGGGTCTTCCTGGCGACGAGGTCCACGGCGAGGACGGCGCCGTGGTCGGAGTCCGAGACGGCGACCACGGCCGTGGTGCCGCGCACGCCGAGCAGGGTCGCGTACTTGTACTCGGCGGCGATGCCCTGGGGCAGGTCGAGCGGTAGCGACCAGGCGGGGCCGTGGGTGCCGGCGTCCATGGCCACCAGCTCGGCGATCCCGTGGTCCACGGAGGTGCCCTGGCCGCGCACGAGCTCCGGGAAGGACCCGATCACCAGGCGCTTGCCGCCCACCTCGGCGAGCACCGGAGTCTCGGCGAGGCTGGCGGGCTGCTGGGTGGGAGCCGTGCCGACCACCTTGCCGGTGGTCAGGTCGACCGCTTCGAGGCCCGCCTTGGCCGGGAGGTAGGCGGTCAGGCCGTCGAGGAGGACCGCCGAGGCCTTGGCCTCGACGGGGAGCGGCACGCCCTTGGCCCGGTCGAACGCGGACGGCGGGTCGAAGCTCTTGCGGGGCGTGGCCGAGGCGGTGGGCGTGGCCGTGGCCGTGGTGCCGCCGGAGCCTCCCGTGCCGCCGTTGCCGCCCTGGTCGGTGCCGCCGTTCTGGCCGCCGCCGCCGCTGCAGGCGCCGACCAGCAGCAGCACCGCGGCGGCGGACGCGATCCGTGCGGAAGCCCGTCCCGTCATCCGTCCCGTAATCCGTCCTGACATCCGTCCCGAAACCCGGCGTGAACTCATCCCCGTGGAACCCCCTCGTCGACGGCCCGCCTCCCCGGCGGGCAGATGATCACTGTACTTGGGCGAACGGAACGGGTGGCGGCGGAGTACGGACGGCCGGGAGGCCCCGGGCCGGGAGCCGGGGCCCGGGTTTCGCGTTACTGTTCCCTTGATAACCCCCGCAGCACTTTGAGGCACACAGGTATGAGCACGCCCAGCAGCACCCCCGGCGCCAAGCGCGCACCCCGGCCGCACCGCCGTCCGAAGAAGGACCCGGCCCGGATCGTCGCGTTCCGCGCCCTGCGCGCCGTCGACGAGCGCGACGCCTACGCGAACCTGATCCTGCCCTCCCTCCTCCGCGAGGCCGAGCAGAAGGGCATGGACCGGCGCGACGCCGCCCTCGCCACCGAACTGGTCTACGGCACCCTGCGCCTGCAGGGCACCTACGATGCGATCATCGCCGCCTGCATCGACCGCCCGCTCAGCAAGGTCGACCCGCCGGTGCTCGACGTGCTCTCGCTCGGCGCCCACCAGCTGCTCGCCACCCGCGTCCCCAGCCACGCCGCCGTCTCGGCCACCGTGGAGCTGGCCCGGGTGGTGCTCGGCGACGGCAAGGCCAAGTTCGTCAACGCCGTGCTCCGCCGGATCAGCGCCCACGACCTGGACGCCTGGATCGAGCAGGTCGCCCCGCCGTACGACGAGGACGCCGAGGACCACCTCGCCGTCGTCCACTCCCACCCGCGCTGGGTCGTCGCCGCGCTCTGGGACTCGCTCGGCCGCTGGCAGCCCCAGGCCTCCGGCCGCACCGCCGTCGAGGAACTGCTGCGCGCCGACAACGAGCGGCCCGAGGTCACCCTGGTCGCCCGCCCCGGCCGGGCCACCGTCGGCGAACTCGCCGACGCCCTCCCCGAGGCCGAGCCCGGCCGTTGGTCCCCGTACGCGCTCCGGCTCGCCGAGGGCGGCGACCCGGGCACGCTGACCGCGGTCCGGGAGAACCGGGCCGGCGTGCAGGACGAGGGCAGCCAGCTGGTCGCGCTCGCCCTCGCCACGGCGCCGCTCGACGGGCCCGACCGGGTCTGGCTGGACGGCTGCGCCGGCCCGGGCGGCAAGGCCGCGCTGCTCGGCGCGCTCGCCGCGGAGCGTGGCGCCGCGCTGGTCGCGAGCGAGAAGCAGCCGCACCGGGCGCGGCTGGTCGCGCGGGCGCTGGAGGGCAACCCCGGCCCGTACACGGTGATCGCCGCCGACGGCACGCGCCCCGCCTGGCGGGCCGGCGGCTTCGACCGCGTGCTGGTCGACGTCCCCTGCTCCGGCCTCGGTGCGCTGCGCCGCCGCCCGGAGGCGCGCTGGCGCCGCCGGCCGCAGGACGTCGCCGCCTTCGGCCCGCTCCAGCGGGACCTGCTGCGCTCGGCCGTCGACGCCACCCGGATCGGCGGCGTGGTCGGCTACGCGACCTGCTCGCCGCACCTGGCGGAGACCCGGGCGGTGGTGGACGACGTGCTGCGCGAGCAGGGCGGGCGGGTCGAGTGGATCGACGCGCGCCCGCTGCTGCCGGGCGTGCCGTCGCTCGGTGACGGCCCGGACGTACAGCTCTGGCCGCACCTCCACGGCACGGACGCGATGTACCTGGCGCTGCTGCGGCGCACCGCGTAGCGGTCCTCCGGGAGGGCGCCGCTACGGCTGGGGGCACGCCCCCGGCCCTTCGCCGGGGGACGCCGCCCGGCCGAGGGCCGGGGTCATCGACGGTCGACGACGACGCGGCGCGGTGCGTGCCCCGAATGCCGCCCCGCAGGCGGGCGTTCGAAGGCGGACCCGAGGGCCGGCCGCTTCGCTCGGGCGGCCTTCGGCGCTCTGGCCCCGGCTGCCCGCGGCCGGCGGCCGGTCGGTGGGCGGGCGGTGCCCGGGCGTCCGGGTGCGCGCCTCCGTGACCGGACGGGGGCGGGTTGGGCCGGGATCCGGGGCGTGCCGGGAGGAACGCGGCGGCCCGGGTGCGGAGCGGGTCGACCGGGTGTCCTCGCAGCAGCGGAGCTGGAGGTCGCGCCCGGTGCGGCCGCCGGCCGGGGAGGGTCGCTCGGATCCGTGTCGGTGCTGGGAAGCCGGCCGGGCCGACTTCCGGTGCGGGCGCGGTGAGGTGGGCGTCGGCCGATCGCACTGACGCTGCGTCCGGCGTGGGCGCGGCGGGCGCGATCGTTGGATCGTGACCTGGGTTCTGCGGGGTGGCCGGGGGGTCAGTCGGTGGGGCGGGCGGTGACGAGGCGGTCGCCGAGTGCGCTGCGGTGGTAGAGCACGTGCCGGCCGTCCCGGGTGCGGGTGACCAGGCCGCCCGCGTGCAGGGCGCGCAGGTGCTGCGAGACGGCGCTCGGCGTCACGGCGAAGCGGCGCGCGAGGTCGGCCGTGGTCAGTGGTTCGGCGAGGACCCGGAGAATCCGGGCCCGCGGGGCGCCGAGCAGGCCGGCGAGCGCGCCGGCGGCGTCCGGCTCCGGGCCGGCCGGGGTCCACAGGGTCGCGATGCCCCGGCTCGGGTAGGCCAGCATGGGCGGCTCGCCCGGGTCCATCGGCGAGACGGGCTTGTACGCGAACAGCGACGGCATGAGCGGCAGCCCGCGGCCGGCCGCGGCCACCTGGTGCCGGCGGCTCATCCGGGCGATGTGCAGCGCGCCGTCGTGCCAGCGCACGTTCGGGTGCAGGTCGGAGAAGAGCAACCGCGCGCCCCCGCCCGCCAACTGCCGGGCCCGGTAGGTGATGTCGGCCTCCAGCACCAGCCGCATCTGGGGCCAGAACGGGCGGAACGCGACGTCCCAGTAGCGTCGGAGCAGCGCGCAGAGCGTCTCCAGCAGGCCGGGGAGGTGCCGGTCGCCGCCGTCGATGGCCGCCCGCAGGACGGCGGGGACCGGACCGGGCGCGTGCGCGACCCGCAGATCGCGCCGGACCACGGCGGGCGGGGTGCGGAGGACGGTCGCGAGCTCCTCCTCGACGGTCGGGGCGGCCGACCGCGGGCGTGGCGTCAG
The DNA here is from genome assembly GCF_042677465.1 of Kitasatospora sp. NPDC127111. NCBI lineage: Bacteria > Bacillati > Actinomycetota > Actinomycetes > Kitasatosporales > Streptomycetaceae > Kitasatospora > Kitasatospora sp. NPDC127111. The sequence goes on along the minus strand of NZ_JBHXTG010000015.1, from coordinate 34,899 downwards.
GAAGTCGGGCAGGGCCAGGCTCTCGCCGACCAGCGCGAGCAGCAGCCGGACGTCCCGCGGGTCGAGCCGGCCGAGCACCGAGCGCAGCCACGGCCGGTGCAGCGGGTACCGGCCCGGGTCGCGCAGCACCCAGAGGCTGCCCATCGCCTCCTGCAGGGGCGAGATCGCGAACCGGGTGTCGGCCAGGTCTTCGACGTCCAGGAGAAAGCTGATCATTAAGCGGAACGCTACATCGATTGGCAACCGGTGGGCGGTGGCGTGGACTTCGGCGCATGACGACGGCGGAGCGGGCGCGTGGGCGGCGGGCGGTGCGGGCCGCGGGGACGGCGGCGGAGGCGGGGACGCGCGCCGAGGGACGAGGGGGGCCGCCGGCGACGGGGCTGGTGTGGGTGCTGGCGGCCGTGTGCGGGGTGGCCGTCGGCAACGTGTACTTCCCGCAGGCGCTGGTACCGCTGGTGGGAGCCGGCTTCGGGGTGCCGGCGGGCGCGGCGTCGGCGGTGGTGACGGCGGTTCAGGTCGGCTACGCGGCCGGGATCTTCCTGCTGGTCCCGCTGGGGGACCGGGTCCGGGCGGGCCGGCTGCTCGTGCTGCTGCTCGGCGCGAGCAGCGCCGCACTGCTGGCGGCGGGCGCGGCGCCGACGCTGCCGGCGCTGGTGGCCGCCGGCGCGGTGGTGGGCGTGACCACGGTGGCGGCGCCGGTGATCGGCCCGCTGGCGGCCGGGCTGGTGGACGAGCGGCGGCGCGGGGTGGTCGGGGGCACGTTGCTCAGCGGTTCGCTCGCCGGGATGCTGCTCTCCCGGGTGCTGGGCGGCGTGGTCGGCGCGTGGGTGGGCTGGCGGGCGGTGTACGTCGGGGCGGCGGTGCTGACGGGGATCGCGGGCGTCGCGGTGGCGCGGGTGGTGCCGGTGACCGTGCCGCCGTCCGGCGCGTGCTACCCGGCGCTGCTGGCGGAACCGCTGCGACTGCTGCGCCGCGAACCGGAGTTGCGGCGGTCGTGCGGCTACCAAGCGGCGGTCTTCGCGGGCTTCTCGGCGGTCTGGGCGGGCGTCGCGCTGCTGCTGACCGGGCCCGCGTACGGGCTGGGCGCGGGGGCCGTGGGGGCACTCGCCTTCGTCAACGCGGCGACGATGTTCTGCACGCCGGTGGCGGGGCGGTGGGTGGACCGGCGGGGGCCGGACGCGGTGAACCTGGTCTGCCTGGGGGCGGTGGTCGGCGCGGGCGGGCTGCTGGCGCTGGGCGCGGTCGGGGGAGCGGTGGGGATCGCGGCGCTGGTGGCCGGCACGCTGCTGCTCGACGTCGGGATGCAGTCGGGGATGGTGGCCAACCAGGTGCGGATCTACGCGCTGCGCGACGGGGCGCGGAGCCGGCTGAACACGGCGTACATGACGTGCGCCTACGTGGGCGGCAGCGTCGGTTCGGGGGCCGGGGCCTGGCTGTACGGGGTGGGGGCGGGGTGGCTGGGCGTGTGCGGGCTGGTGGTCGGGCTGGCGGGGGTGGTGCTGGGGTGGCACGTGTGGCGGGTCAGGGGCGGGCGGCGTTGAGTTCGGCGCGGGCGTGGGCGAGGGCATCGCGGCTCTCGAGGGTGTGGCGGTGGGTGTCGCCGAGGGTCTGCTCGCACTGGGCGAGGGTGGTTTCGAGGAGCGGGACGGCGCGTTCGAGGTCGCCGCCCGCCCAGTAGGCGACGGCGAGGTTGATCCGGCTGGTCAGAGTGCTGTGGTGATCGTTGCCGAGGACCTCCTCGCGTTGGGCGAGGGTGGTTTCGAGGAGCGGGACGGCGCGTTGGAGGTCTCCGGCCGCCCGGTAGGCGACGGCGAGGGTGTGGCGGCTGATGAGGGTGTGGGGGTGATCGTTGCCGAGGACCTCCTCGCGTTGGGCGAGGGTGGTTTCGAGGAGCGGGACGGCGCGTTGGAGGTCTCCCGCCGCCCGGTAGGCGACGGCGAGGTTGCTCCGGGTGGTCAGGGTGGCGTCGTGGGTGTGGCCGAGGGTCCGTTCGCGCTCGGTGAGGGTGGCTTCGTAGAGGGGGATGGCGCGTTCGAGGTTGCCGGCCTCCTGGTGGGCGAGGGCGAGGTCGTGGCGGCTCGTCAGCGTCTCCGGATGGGCTGCTCCGAGGGTCCGCTCGCAGTGGGCGGCGTGGATTTCGCGCAGCGGGACGGCGCGGGCGTCGTGGCCGCGGCGGTAGAGGTACTGGGCGGCGGTGTAGTAGTGCCTCACGACCCGGTCCTGGTGCCGGCCGGGCGGGGTGCTGGCCGCGAGGGCGATGAGGTGGGGGACGAGGACGTCCCACGCGGTGTCGGGGAGGTACTCGGGCGGCTCGGGCAGGGCGTCGAAGGCCCTGGTGAGGGCGTGTTCGGCGGCCGCGCGGCCGGGGTCGCCCGGGGTGGTGCGCAGGACGGTCTGGAGGAGGCGGTGGATGCTCACCGTCTCCGCGGTGAGGGTGATCATGCTGTAGGCGTGCAGGTGGCCGAGGGCCTCGCCGAGCGCGTCGTCCTCGTCGTCCAGGTGCTGGAGCAGGCTGACCGGGATGTCGTCGGGGGCGAGCCAGGCGAGGGTGCGCAGGACCTCGATGGCGAGCGGGCTGCGCGTGGTGAGGACGGCCAGCGTCTGGTTCCAGACGCGTGCGATGGTGCGCTCGGCGTCGACGCCGTCGGCGGCCCGGTCGAGCTTGGTGGTGAGCTTGCGGCGGTAGGCCCCGATGGAGACCGTGCGGTTCTGCGCGAGGTAGGCGCCGGCCTGGTCGAGGGCGAGCGGGAGGTGGCCGAGGTCGGCGGCGAGCGCGCGGGCGTCCAGGAGTTGGCGCGCGGTGGGTTCGGCGCCGTCCAGGGCGTGGTCGCAGAGCAGGGCGGCGGACTCCTCCGGTGCGAGGGTGCCGAGTGCGCGGGTGGCGATGCCGCGCGGCCAGCCGGTGGCGCGGCGGGTGGTGATCAGGAGATGGCCGCCGGTGAGGGAGCCGAGGTAGCGGCGCAGGTCGCGCGGATCCTCGGCGTTGTCCAGGACGACCAGCCAACCCGGGTGCCAGTGCAGCCAGTTGAGCGCCCAGGCGATCCGCTCCGGTTCGCCGGCCCGCGCGGCCCAGGTGGGGGCGAGCCGGGCGGTCAGGGCGGCGAGGGACTGGTCGGCGCGGGCCCGGGACTCCGCGTTGACCCACCAGGTGAGGGTGTGATCGGCGAGGTGCCGGTGGGCGTAGGCGAGCGCGAGGGTGGTCTTGCCGATGCCGCCGAGGCCGTGCACGGTCGGCGCCTGGGTGACCGCCGAGCCGCCGTCGGCGGTCAGCGCCCGTCGCAGCCAAACGAGTTCGTCCGCGCGGCCGACGCAGAGCGGGGGCGGGGCCAGGTTGTGGGTGCCGGGCGGGGCCGGGGTGTCGCGGGCGGAGGTGGCGGCGTCGGCGGCGATCACCACCTGGTCGGTGGTGATGGCGGTGCCGATGGTGTGCGCCGCGATGGAGCGCTCGCTGGCGGCGGTGACCGCGGTGGTGGCCGCGGTGTCGGGGGCGGTCACGAGTCGGTTCGGTGCCCGCCGCCGGTGATGGCGGTGCCGATGGAGTACGCCGCGATGGAACGCTCGCCGTGGGCGGTGATGGTGATCGACGGTGCGGGCCGGGCGGCGAGGAGCTCGGCGAGCTCGCGGCGGAGCTCGGCGTCCTCGGCGAGGGCCCGGCGCAGGTGCAGGCGCAGCGCCGCCGCGACGGCGTCCGGGTCCTCGTCGGCGGCCTCGACGGCGGTCTCCAGCTCGGCGCGCCGGGCGGCGTCGCCGCGGCGCCAGACGCGCTGGAGGAACCGGCGGCCGGAGTCGGCGGTGGCGTCCGCGGCGGCGTCCAGTGCGGCGTTCTCGGCGCGGGTGAGCACGGCGGTGCCGTAGGTGGTCAGGGCGCCCGTCAGCAGGGGGCCGGCCTGGGCCAGCAGTTCGGTGATGTCGGTGCTCAACGGATCCACCCCGAGGAGAAGTTGACCGGATGTCGGCCGTCATTCTCGCACCCCGCACCCCGCACCCCGCACCTCGGAGCCGCGGCCGAACGGGCCGGTCAGGCGCGGGCGCGGAGGCGGCGGAGCATGCGGGCGTCCTGGAAGCCGACCGCGCGGGCGGCGGACTCGGCGGTGGCGCCGTGGGCGATGAGGTGTTCGGCGCGCTCGACCCGGAGTTCCTGCTGGTAGCGCAGCGGGGTGAGCCCGGTGGCCTCGGTGAAGTGGCGGGTGAGGGTGCGTTCGCTGACGCCGGCGGCCGCGGCGAGGTCGGCGAGGCCGAGCCGCGTGGTGAAGCGGGCGTCGATGAGGTCCTGCACCCGGTGGACGGCGTCGACCAGGTGGGCGCGGTGCCGGAGCATGGCGCTGGTCTGCTGGGCGTCGCCGTTGCGCCGGGCGTAGACGACCATCTCCCGGGCGATCCGGGCGGCGGCCGCGGGTCCGTGGCGGACGGCGACGAGGTGCAGGGCGAGGTCGATGCCGCTGGCGATGCCGGCGGAGGTGATCACCCGGTCGTCCACCACGTACAGCACGTCGCGGACCACCGTCGCGCGCGGGTGGCGGGCGGCGAGCTCCTCCTGGACGTCGTGGTGGGTGGTGCAGCGGCGGCCGTCCAGCAGCCCGGCGCGACCGAGGGCGTCGGCGCCCGCGCAGACGCTGGCGACGGTGCCGCCGGCCGCGTGGTGCGCGGCGAGCCGGGCCAGGGTGGCCGGGGCGAGCTCGCCGTGGGCGCGCAGGACGCGGGAGCGCCAGCCGGGGACGACGAGCAGGTCCTCCGCGGTCAGCTCGGGCCACGTGGTGGCGGCCCGGAGGGCGAGGCCCTGGGCGGTGGGGACGTCCTCCTGCTCGGCCACGTACCGGATCTCGTAGCCGAGGCCCTGGTCCGCCGCGGTGGAGAACACCTGGGCGGGCCCGGCGAGGTCGAGCAGGTGCAGCTGCGGCACGAGCAGGAAGACGACGCGCGTCACGATCCGGTCAGCTCCTCGACGGTGGCGATCCGGGCGAACCGCCCGGCCAGAGCGTACTCGGTGCGGGCGATGATCTCGTCGGTGGAGAGGGTGCGCGGGTCGGCGAGGATCTCGGCGAGGCTGCGGCCGGGCGGGGCGTCGCGGTGCTCGATGGGGTGGGTCGCGGTGGCGTCGGTGACGAAGACGACGTCGTAGCCGAGGTCCGCGGCGACCCGGGTGGTGGTCTCGCAGCACTGCTCGGTGCGGATGCCGCCGATCACCACCTCGCGGATGCCGCGCGCGGTGAGCAACTGCTGCAGGTTGGTGGTGGTGAACGCGTTGTGCGAGGTCTTGGTGATGACGGGCTCGCCGGTGGCCGGCTCCAGGCCCTCGATCAGGTGGACGTGCCCGTTCGCGGGGTCGAAGACGGTGCCGGTGCCCGGATCGCTGTGCAGGACCCAGACCACGAGGTCGCCGTTGGCGCGGGTGTGCTCGACCAGGCGGTTCACCTTGGCGACGATGTCGGGATCGGAGACGGCCGCCCAGTCGGCCCGCTGCCGGAAGGACTCCTGGACGTCGATGACGACGAGTGCGCTGTTCATGCTTCGATCATGGGCGGCGCGGGGGCGTGGCCGGAAGGCACCATCGGGGCCGGGTGCGGAACGATCCGGTCAGCGGGAGGCGGGAGGCGGGAGGCGGGAGGCGGGAGGCGGGAGGCGGGAGGAGCCGGTGGGGTCGCGGGGTGCACCGGGTTTTCACCCGCCTTGTCCGCCGCCCCCGCCGGGGGAGGGTGACGGGCCCCCACCCGGGGGACGGGATGGGGGCCCGGGGCCGTGCGGCTCGGGGGAGGGACGCACGGACCGTGGGGAGTGGCTCAGGCCTCGTGCAGGGCGGCGTCGGCGGGGGCCGAGCCGACGGGGGCGGGGCCGGTGGGGGTGGCGTCGGTGGCGGACGGTTCGTCGGCGGGTGCCTGCCGGAGGACGGGCCAGCGGATCCGGGTGGCGCAGAGCGAGACGATCGCCGCCGAGGCGGCCACCGCGCCCATGCCCCAGGTCAGGCTGCTGCCGTTGGCGATGAAGCCGATCACCGCCGGCCCGGCCAGCAGGCCGGTGGTGCCCATGGCGGCCACCAGCGACAGGGCGTCGGAGCCCTGCCGGGCCGCGGCCACGTACACGCAGGGGGTGACGGCGGCGACGCCCACACCGACGCACGCGAAGCCGAGCAGCGTCGGCACCAGGCCGCCGACGAGCAGGGCGAGCGCCAGGCCGCCGCCCGCCAGCAGGCTGCCGGCCCGGACGATCAGGCCGTCGCCGAGGCGGCTGCGCCAGCCGTCGGCGAAGATCCGGGCCAGCACCATCATGACCGACACGACCGCGATGCCCATCGGCGCCAACGACGGCGCCGCGTGCACGACGTCCTTGAGGTAGAGCGCCGACCAGTCGTTCATCGCGCCCTCGGTCACGGTGCCGAACACCATGGCGAGGCCCATCCAGAGCGTCACCCGGGAGGGGAGGGAGAGCCTGCGGCGCTTCCTCCCGGCCGGCGCCTCGGCGGGCCCCTCGGCCGGTGCCCCGGCGGCCCGGTCCTCCCGCAGCAGCCCCGGCTGGGCGAGGCCGAGCACCAGCACCAGCAGCGCGACGGCGAGGCCGAAGTGGACCGCGAGCGTGGTGGTGAACGCGGTGACGCCGGAGGCGAGCAGGGCGGCCAGCAGCGAGCCGCCGCTGAACGTCGCGTGCAGCCGGGACATCGCGGTCCGCCCGAACCGCTCCTCCAGCGCGGCGCCCTGCGCGTTCATCGCGACGTTCAGGCAGCCGACCGCGACGCCGTCGCAGAACACGACCAGCAGCGCGACCGGGTAGTCCGGCACCACGGAGAGCGCGAGCAGGACGGCGCCCAGCGCGAGCGCCGAGACGGTGGCCAGCACGCGCGAGCCCAGCCGCTTCATCAGCACCGCGACGAGCGGGAAGGAGACGGCGGCGCCGATGCCGCAGACCATCAGCAGCAGGCCGACCTCGGCCTCGCCCAGGCCGAGCCGGGTGCGCAGCGCGGGGAGCCGCGAGACCCAGGTCGCGTACTGGAAGCCGAGGAAGAGGAACAGTGCCGCGATGGCCAGTTGTGCCCGGCGGTAGTCGTCGCGAACGCGGAACAGGTGCATCAGCCCACTTCGACCTTCGGTGGTGACCCGGCCAGCGGGTCGTCGGTGTCCGCGACGGCGCGGACGAGGGGGAGCGGCTCGCTCGGCCGCAGCGGCATCGACATGTAGACCGCGCGGTCGCCGTAGCTCGCCGGGAGTACGACCCCGGGGTCGGCTCGGTAGCCGAGCGGGGTCCACAGGACGTCGCTGCCGCGGACGGCCACCAGCGAGATGGTGGCGAAGCCCCGCTCCCGGGCCGTCTCGGCCAGGTGGGCGAGCATGACCGGCGCCAGGCCCCGGCCGCGCAGCTCCTCGGCGATGACGAGGTCGTGCGCGTGCATGTTGCTCTCCCGGCCGGCGGGTGCCGCCCCGGTCGCCTCCGCCCGGCTCAGGTCCGGGCAGTGGAACAGCGGGTAGGGCAGGGCCAGCAGGTAGCCGCCGAACCGCCCCCGGTGCTCCAGCGCGAAGCAGGTGTCGGGCGAGGCCCGGCCGCGGGACTCCAGGGCGGCCCGGCCCTCGGACAGGCCGCTCGCGGCGTAGGCGCGCTCCTCCAGCGCGACCACGTCGTCCCAGTCGCCGGCGGCCAGCCGGCGGATGCGGATGTCGTCGGACATCTACTCGGTACCTCCCGTGGAGAGGCCGCCACCGCGGATGCAGGTGTACGGAAGCGGCTGGAAGCCGTTGAAGCCCTGGGTCGTGTAGGCGGTGGCGTACGCGCCGCAGGAGAAGATCCAGACCGGGTCCCCGGAGGCGGCGGCGGCCGGCACCGGGACCAGGCCGCCCTCGTCGGCGTACGCGTCGTCGCTGTCGCAGGTCGGACCGGCGACGACGGCCGGCACGTACGGCGGGTCCGGGTGGGTGGGGAACTCCAGCCGGTACTGCAGCTCGTCCATCTCGTAGAGGCCGTTGAACTTGCCGCAGCTCAGGTAGAGCCAGTGCTGCCGCTCGCCGGAGAGCTGCCGCCGCGCGGAAAGCCGCGAGACGTGGGCCCGGATCGCGCCGTGGTCGGCCACCAGGTGGCGGCCCGGCTCCAGGAGGAAGTCCAGCGGCGAGGCCGACACCTCCCGCAGGCGTTGCATGCCCGCCCGGAGCACGGCGAACATCTTGTCCAGCGGCGGGTCGAGCGGCCGGCCCCGCTTGTCCAGGACGCCGAGGGCGGGCAGGCCGCCGCCCAGGTTGACGTGGTCCAGGAGGATCCCCCGCCGGTTCAACGCCTCGGTCACCGCGGCCAGTTCGTCCAGCGCGCGCTGCCAGGCCTCGGACGTCATCTGCTGCGAGCCGACGTGGACGGAGAGACCGGACGGGGTGAGCCCCGCCGCCCGCGCCGCCTCCAGGACCAGCACGGCGTCCTCCGGCGAGCAGCCGAACTTCCGGCTGAGGCCCCAGAGCGCCCCCTCGCCGCTGGTCGCGAGCCGGCAGAACACCCGCGCCCCGGGGGCGTGGACGGCCAGCGCCGCCACGTCCGCCAGGCTGTCGGTCGCGAAGTCCCGGACGCCGAGCCGGTACGCCTCGGCGATGTTCCGGTCGGACTTGACGGTGTTGCCGTAGTGGATCCGCCCGGCCGGGACGCCCGCGCGCAGCGCCTGGGCGATCTCGTGCGGACTGGCCGCGTCGCAGCCGGCGCCGACCCGCGCCAGGGCGGCGAGCACCTCGTCCACCGGGCACGCCTTCATGGCGAACCGGACGGAGACGCCGGGCAGTTCGCGCAGCAGCGCGGCGTACTGGCCCTCGATCCCGTCGAGGTCGTAGACGATCCGGTCGTGGGTGGAGGCGGCCAGGGCGGCCCGCAGCGTGGTGGTGTGACGCATCGTCAGCATCGTCGTGAACCCGCCCGGTTACCGCTGCGGCCGGTCGAGGCCGGTGTCGCGGGCGGCCGCGACCAGCGGGCCCCACGCCTCGATGAGCCGGGCGAACGACTCGGCGTCCGCCTGCGCCTCGTCCAGCAGCCGTGCCCGCCGGGGCGCCAGGTGGTCGGCGAACTCGGCGTACTTGCCGCCGAGCCGGCGGTAGCAGTCGTCGAGGACGGCCAGCCGCCGGTGGTTCTCGGCGCGGTCGGCGCCGGTGCTGCGCCGCACCGAGTCCAGCACGGCGTCGACCCGGACGCGGTGCCGCTCGTCCAGCAGGTCGCCGAGCGCCTCCTCCAGGTCGGAGTAGACCGGGTAGAGGTAGAGCATCGACAGCAGGAACTTGGTGAACCGCAGCTGGTAGGCGGTGAAGCCGGGGCCGGTCCGCCGCTCGGGGGTGTAGTAGTTCACGATGTTGCGGTTGTGCACGACGCCGGGGAGCGTCGCGTCGCGGACCACGTGCAGCAGGAAGTAGTCGCTGCCGATGGTGTCGGTCGCGGGCGGCAGCGGGATCCGCTCGTAGACCTCGTGGTCGAGGCCGATGTTGCACATGTCCACCCGCCAGATGTCCGGCAGGTCCAGGACGGAACGGTCGGCCGTGAAGGGCTCGGTGCCCGCGCCGACGAAGGAGTCGTCCACCAGCTCGCGCCGCTCCTCCTCCGAGGCACCGGCCGGGGCCCAGAGGCCCACCACCTTGTAGTAGAGCTCCTCGTCCAGCTCGCGGATCTCGCCGATGTCGACGGAGAGTTCACCGACGAAGGAGCTGCCGACCATCGCCACCGGCTTCTCCGCGTGCACCGGGTCGAGCAGCGTCTCGGTGACGCCGGCGGCGGCGTCGGCGGCGCGTCTGCCGAGGGAGAGCAGTTCGTGGTGGATCGGGAACACCGGTTCGCCGTCGAGGAGTTGGTAGGCGCTGTCGGAGTCGCGGCGGTGGACGGAGGTGCAGCCGAGGGCGGCGGCGAGCAGGAACGCGCGGTTGGTGCAGGCGCCGTAGGAGACGGCGTCCGGGAGCATCAGGTCGAGCAGGTCGTCCGGTCCGGCGGCGCCGGAGCGGCGGATCACCGTGCGGAGGAAGGCGCGCTGCCGCTCCTCGTCCAGGTGGTGGACGGTGACGCCGGCTTGGGGGGGAAGGGCGGCGGCGGCCTTGGCGTGCACGGCGAAGGTCGGTGCGTCGGAGGAGTCCAGGATCAGCAGGTGGACGTCGGCGCCGAACCGTCCCGCCGCGTACGCCGCCTCTTCGCCGATCGCCGCGATGGTGTCGGCGCAGGGCCGGTTGGTGGGCAGGGTCAGGCAGATCTTGCGCATGCCGGTCTTCCGGTTCACCGTTCGGCGTCCTGCTCGTCCGTGGGCCGGTCGGCGTGCCGGGCCGTGCGCCGAGTCGTGCGTTCGTCGGCGCGCTGTTCCGGGCGCGCGTCCGGGTGCTCGCGGTCGGGCCCGTGCCACGACTCCAGACCGAGCAGCTTCGCGCCGAGCCCGTTCAGCTCCGCCCGGCCGTACCGCAGGGACTCGTGCCGGCGCGCGTCGCCGAGCAGCGTCCTGTTCCAGGTCGGGGTGGAGAGGTCGCGCCAGGACGCGATCCGCGAGCGCCGCAGCTCCTCGTGCTCCTCCAGCGCCGGCATCATCGACAGGTACTGCACCGCCCGGACGCCGTCCGCCGAGGTGTTCCGGGCGACGCCGTGGGCCAGCAGGCCGTTCCAGATCAGCAGGTCGCCCGCCTTCAACTCGGGTCGCACCACCGGGAACTCGGCGCGGTCGACGGCGGGCCGGATCGGGTCCCGGTCGGCCGGCTGGGCCGCCTGCCACGCGTTGAACCGCCGGAACAGCTCCGGGTTGCACTGGAAGCCGCCGTGGTCCGGCCGGGTGTCGTTGAGCGCGATGATGCCCTGGACGCGCTGCGGCAGCATGCCGAGCGTGGTGTCGACGTCCCAGTGCAGCTCGATGTCGAAGCCCCGGTCGGTCGGCTCGATCAGCGCGCGGTCGCGGTTCCTGACGTTCGGCGGGTTGAGGTTGAGCCGGTCCAGCGTGACCCACAGCTCCTCGCAGTCCCAGACGTCCACGAAGGCGTCGTAGACCCGCTGCGCCTGCCGGCTGTCCCAGATCAGCTGGTGCTGGTAGGCCTCCACGAACCCGTAGACGTGCAGGTGCTGGTCCAGCTCGTCGCGGAACTCGCGCTCCTCGTACCAGGTTTCCGGATCCTCCCGGTCCAGCCCCTGGAAGTCCCACGCGAAGTCGAGCAGCCGCTCGGCCGCCTCGGCGGGGATCGCCTGCGGCACGACCACGTAGCCGTACGTCTGCCAGAAGGCGAAGTCCTCCTCGGACAGCACGCGCAGCGGCCGTGACTTCTCGATGTCCTTCAGCGGCGTCCGGGCGAGGTAGGACTCGCCGTCGTTGCTGAAGTAGGGGCGCTCCGACGCGGCCCGGTAGAGATATCCGTCAGGGGCGGGCATGCGATCACTCCAAGGATCGGAAGACTTCGTGCGGCCAGGTGGGCAACTGCGGCCTGGCGGTGGGGTGGTGGGGCAGTGGCGGTGCGGGGGTCGGTGCGCGGCGCCCGCTGGACGGGGGCGCGTGTGCGGGCAGGGCGCGGCGGCGGCTCGGATCGGTGACGTGGAGGTCCGGGGGCCGCTCCGGTCTGGTGTCGTGAACCGAACGGGCGCCGGACGAGGGATGCCGGGGCTGTCCGGACGGCAACGGCATCGTCCGGACGGGGAAAGGGGAACGGGGAACGGGGAACGGTGCGGGTGGCGGGGCTGCCGGGTGACGAGGGAGGTCGCGGGTGACGGCGGTTCCCGGTGGTCTCGCCCGGCCGGGCGATCGGTGCGGTCCGCCGTGGAGCCGGGGCCGGAGCCGGAGCCAGGGCCGGGGCCGGAGCCGGGGCCGGGATTCCTTCCTCCTTCTGCTGCTGCGCGCCCCTCGCGGGTCGTTGACGCGCCCGGCGGACACGCGGCGACGGTGGCCAACTCGCCTGCCCGGCAGGGCGTCTGGCCAGGACTTCCGGTGTTCTCGAACTTGCTTTCCCCTACCGTGGACTAGACCAACTTCTGGTGTCAACCCTTGTTCCACGGAGGCCGGACGGCGACGGCACGGACGTGCGGAAGGGTGGTGACCTGCACCGGAGGCGCCGCAAGGGATCCGGGCCCCGGGGCTCGGCGGCGGGTGTGCCCGGAAGGGCAGCGCCCGCTGCCCGCTCGGGCACGGCGGCCGGGGCGGGGGTCGGCCCGGGGCCAGGGGTTCGAGGTGATCGGCTGCCGCGGGCTCCGAGGTCACCGCGGCGAACTCAGCGGTGAACCGGCGCACTTCTTCGGCGACGTGGTCGGCGGGGACGGCGCGTACACATCTCCCGCCACTACCAACCTATAGCGCACCCGGGGCCTTGCGGCAAGGCCCCAGGGGCGGCGGAGAATCGTCGGCCTACGGCAGAACCCGCGGAAAAAAATGAGCATTCGCGACATGCATGCGCACCTGTGAGATCGGAACCGGTGATATGAACCCCTTGGCCACCAGTGCGTTCGACCTCCCCGACCGCCTCGCTCCCAAGGCCGACCCCCTGCTGATCGCCGGCGACGAGCGGCACTTCGCGGCCATCGCGGAGAGCCTGGAGCTGTCGATCGCCGACCTGTCCGACCGCCTCGACGCCGTGCGCAGGGCGCCCGGCGGGGCCGGCCGGGAGGCGATGGACCGGGACGCGGAGGTCCACCGGCTGACCGGTCGCCTGCGCGCCCTGCGGCGCTTCGGCCTGGACCTCTGCCTCGGCCACATCGTCGGCGCGGAGGATGCCGAGCCCGTGTACATCGGACGGCTCGGCCTCACCGACAGTGAGGGCCGCCGACTGCTGGTCGACTGGCGTTCCCCCGCCGCCGAGCCGTTCTTCGCGGCCACCCACGCCAACCCGATGGGTCTGACGAGCCGGCGCCGGTACCGTTGGACCCGCGGCCGGATCAGCGACTACTGGGACGAGGTGTTCACCGCCGACGGGCTGGAGGGGCGCGCCGCGCTCGACGACCAGTCCGCCTTCATCGCCAGCCTGGGCGGCAGCCGGTCGACCCGGATGCGGGACGTGCTCGCCACCATCCAGGCCGACCAGGACGCGATCATCCGGGCGGGCTCGCGCGGCGCCCTCGTCGTGGACGGCGGCCCGGGAACGGGGAAGACCGTCGTCGCCCTGCACCGCTCCGCCCACCTGCTCTACTCCGACCCCCGCCTCGGTCACCGGCGCGGCGGCGTGCTGTTCGTCGGCCCGCACCAGCCCTACCTGGCCTACGTCGCCGACGTCCTGCCCAGCCTGGGCGAGGAGGGCGTGCAGACCTGCACCGTGCGGGACCTCGTCGCGGAGGGGGCCGGGGCGGCGGTCGAGAGCGACCCGGAGGTCGCCCGCCTGAAGTCGACCGCGGACATGGTGAAGGCGATCGAGCGGGCCGTCCGGATCTACGAGGAGCCGCCCACCGAGGGGATGACGGTCTCCACCGACTGGTCCGACCTCTGGCTGAGCGCCGAGGACTGGGCCGAGGCCTTCGACGCCCCGGAACCCGGCACCCCGCACAACGCGGCGCGTGAGCAGATCTGGGACGAGCTGGTCACCATCCTGATGGACAAGCAGGACGACGAGGACGTCCCGCCCGAGGAGTTCCGCCGGGCGCTGATGCGGGACGAGGAGCTGGTCACGACCCTCCACCGCGCGTGGCCGCTGATCGAGGCGGCCGACCTGGTCGGCGACCTGTGGACGGTGCCCGCCTACCTGCGGCTGTGCGCGCCCTGGCTCGGTCCCGACGAGGTCCGGAAGCTGCGGCGCGCGGACGCCCAGGCCTGGACGGTGTCCGACCTGCCGCTCCTCGACGCGGCCCGGCAGCGGCTCGGCGACCCGGAGGCGGCGCGCCGGAAGCGCCGGCACGACGCCGCCGTCGCCGCCGAACGCGCGCGGATGGCCGACGTCATCGACCACCTGCTCCAGGCCGACGACGACGGCGAGGGCGCGGTCACGATGCTGCGTGGACAGGACCTGAGGGACAGTCTGGTCGACGGGACCGCGCTGCCCACCGTCGACCCGGACCGGCTGGCCGGCCCGTTCGCGCACATCGTCGTGGACGAGGCACAGGAACTGACCGACGCCGAGTGGCAGATGCTGCTGCTCCGCTGCCCGTCCCGGAGCTTCACCGTCGTCGGGGACCGCGCCCAGTCCCGGCACGGGTTCACCGAGTCGTGGCGGGAACGCCTGGAGCGGATCGGCCTCGACCGGATCACCGTGACCTCGCTGGGCATCAACTACCGGACGCCGGCGGAGGTCATGGCGGAGGCCGAGCCGGTCATCCGGGCGGTGCTCCCGGACGCCAACGTGCCGACGTCCGTCCGCAGCAGTGGTCTCCCCGTCGTGCACGGGGACGTGTCCGAGCTGGACGCCGTCCTCGACGGCTGGCTCGCCGCGCACGCCGACGGGGTCGCCTGCGTCATCGGCGACGCGGAGTTCCGGCCGACGCCGCGGGTGCGCTCGCTGACTCCGGAGCTGTCGAAGGGCCTCGAGTTCGACCTGGTCGTCCTCGTCGACCCGGAGAACTTCGGCGCGGGGGTCGCGGGGGCGGTCGACCGCTACGTGGCGATGACCCGGGCGACCGGGCGGCTCGTGGTCCTCACCAGCTCCTGACGCCCGCCGGGGCCGGGCCGGGCGATCCCGCAACGGACGCGGGCCCGGCCCCGGCGCGAGGTGAGCGGACCTGGCGCGGTGAGCGGACCTGGCCGGCCCGCCGAGGGCGGACCGGCCAGGATCACCGGTGACCGAGTGGGCTCAGCCCCAGCGGTGCATGTTGTTCTCGGCGTCCTCGCAGGCCTGGGCCTGGGCGTCGAGGATGTTGGCCTGCCGGTCGTAGCCCTGGCTGCGCAGCTGGTGGGCGCGGTTCCGCATCGCGTTGACGTCGCAGGTGACGGTCCCGGCGGAGGCGCTCTGCGCGGGGGCGACGGCCAGCAGGGCGCCGGCCGCGATGGTGGCGGCGACGGCGGCGGTCGAAAGGCGTCGAAGCATGGTTCTCCTTCGAAGAGGGATGGGACGGGCGCAACCGCGGTTGACTACCCGTCAGTAACTCTAACCCAAGTGATCTTGTGTCAATGACCATCGACCCTCTGGAATATGGCGTCACTGTGGCCAATCGCCTCTGAAACCATGGAGATTGGCGCCATCGTGAGGTGATTTACTCGGTGCGGCCTGCCGGGGCGGGAGCGCGGGGAGGGAGCTGTCCGGCGACGATCGCGGCGAGTGAGAGGCCGAAGCCCAGCAGCTGGACCGGGCCGAGCGTCTGCCCGAGGAGCACGGCGCCGAGGGCGGCGGCGACCAGCGGGGAGAGCAGGCCGAGTACCGCGACCGAGGTCACCGGCAGGGTGGCGATGCCCTGGAACCAGAGGAGGTAGGTGAGCAGGCCGCCGACCAGGCCCAGCCAGAGGTAGCCGAGGGCGGCCCGGGAGTCGATCGCGGGCGGTGCGCCCTCGGCCAGGGCGGTGACCGGGGCCAGGAAGAGGCCTCCGGCGGTGAGTTGCCAGCCGGCGAACGCCAGGGGGCCGACCCCGGCGGGGCGTCCCCAGCGCTTGGTGAGCGTGACGCCGAGCCCCATCGTGACCGCACCGGCCAGGCCCGCCGCGATGCCGACGGTGTCGAGGGCCGCGTTCGGTCCGATCACGACGAGGCCGACGCCGACGAGGCCCGTCAGCCCCCAGCCGAGACGCCGGGCGGAGAGGCGTTCGTGGAGCACCGTGACGGCCAGGAGGGTGACGACGAGGGGCTGGGCCGCGGACAGGGTGGCGGCGACGCCGCCCGGCAGGCGTTCGGCCGCGAGGAAGAGGGGCGGCATGAACAGACCGATGTTGAGCACGCCGAGCACCGCGGCCTTGCCCCACCAGGCTCCGCGCGGCAGCGTCCGGGTCACGGCGAGTGCGATCAGGCCGGCGGGCAGTGCGCGCAGGAGCCCGGCGAACAGCGGGTGCCCGGGCGGGAGGAACTCCGTGGTGACGACGTAGGTCGTGCCCCACACCGCGGGAGCGAGCGCCGTCAGGGCGGTGCGGGGGAGGGGGCCGCGGGTTCCGGGGCGGATGCCGGTGGTGTCGCCGGAGGCCCTGAGGGCGGTCTGACTCGTCATGGCTCGAAGTCTCGCCCGGCAGCGATCGATGAGTCCAAGACATGTTTGTCAGTCCATCGATCGCGATCCACGATGGATCCATGGAGCTTCAGCAGATGCGGTACGTCGTCGCCGTCGCCGAGACGAACAGCTTCACCCGGGCCGCCGAGCGGTGTCTGGTGGTCCAGTCCGCGCTCAGCCACCAGATCGCGCGCCTGGAACGGGAGCTGGGCGCTCGGCTGTTCGAGCGCACCAGCCGGCGGGTGCGGCTGACGCCGGCCGGTGCGGCGTTCCTCCCGGCCGCCCGGCAGTGCCTGGACGCCGCCGAACGGGCGGCCGCCGAGGTGGCGGCGGCGGTGGGCGAGGTGCGGGGGCGGCTCGCGGTCGGGCTGATCCCGACGGTCACGGCGGCCGACGTCCCGGGGGCGCTGCGCGACTTCCGCGCGCGGTACCCGCACGTGCGCGTCAGCCTGCGGGTCGGGGCGAGCGACGAGCTCATGGAGCAGGTCCGGGAGGGCGTCCTCGACGTGGCCTTCCTCGGGCTGCCGACCACGGCGCGGCTCCCCGGCCTCGCCGCCCGCGAGCTCCTGCGGGACCGGCTGGTCGCGGTGGTCGCGCCGGACCATCCGCTCGCCGGCGAGCCGGCGGTCGACCTCCGCAGGCTGTCCACGGAGGTGTTCGTGGACCTGCCGGCCGGGACGGCCGGGCGCGTCCAGTCCGACCAGGCCTTCGCGGCCGCCGGTCTGGGCCGTGACGTCGCGTTCGAAGTGAGCACCGCGGACTTCATCGTCCGGCTGGTCGCGCAAGGCCTCGGCGTCGCGATGCTCCCCGCCGCCTTCGTGCCGCAACTCACCGGCGTGACCACCGTCGAGGTCACCGACGCGCCGGCCCGGGTCGAGTACGTCGTCCGGAACCGCGTCGGCAGCACGCCGGCCGCGGCGGCCTTCCTCGGCCTGCTCGGTCCGGACGGCGGGTGAGCCCCGGGCCCGCGCCGACCGTCGGCGCAGGCCCGAGGGCCTGCCGGCGGCCCCTGTCGACCTGGACTCCGCACGCCGTCACCTGCCGCACGTCCCGCAGTCCGGGGCGCCCGGGGGCGCGGGCGGTACCGGGCCCTCCACGAGCTCCAGGATCCACACGCCCAGGGCGGCCACCAGGGCCATCACCCCGAGGAGCGCGAGGAACAGGAACAGCGGGTGCGCCGGGGTTTCGAGCGGGAGCCGCATCCATCGGAGCGGAACCTCGTGCCGCAGTCGGTCCAGATCGGCCTGGGCGGCGCGGCCCTCCGGGGTGTCGGTGCGCTGCCACGGCTCCACCTCGGCGTCGCCGTCGGCGATCAGTGCGGCCACGGCGTGCACGTCGTCCGCCCGGTAGCGCGGGGCGTCCGGGAGCGGGTGTGCGGACGCGATCTCGGTCCGGACGCCGTTGGCCTGCGCCACGCTCCTGACGCAACCCGGGGAGATCTGCGGCCACAGCCGTTCGACCTCGGCCGGGGAGAGCCACTCGTCGTGTCGCCGGTCGTCCGGCTCTCCCCCCGGGGTTCCCTCGGCTTCCGACGCCACCTCGCAGCCCCCTCGCCCGTCGCCGGTGCCCCTGGTGGGCGTCCCGGCGTTCCGTTGTCGTCAATGCACCTTCCCCCCGGTGGGGTTGGGAAGCGCTCGCAGTGCGCCCGGTTGCGCGGGGCCGGCCGACGCCGGACGCCGCGCGGTGCGCGGCAGGGCCCCGGCCGCAGGGGCGGGTCGCTGGGGGGAACGACCGCCGTCCCGGGGTGAGCGCAGCTGCCTCCCCGTCACGCTCCGCCGCCCCCCGCGGGTGCTCGGCCGGCGGATCGGGCGGGTGAGGACCCGGTTCGCGCCGGCCTCCGTGCCGTCCTGCGAGGAGTCCACCGCGAGCCGGGGGACAGCACTGCGTCACCACCCGTGGCGGGGGCGTGAGAGCCGGGCGGGAGCGCGGTCCGCCGGATCCGGCCGGTCCCCACGGGCGTGTGTCAGGCTGGTGGGGAAGGGGCTGGAGCACGACCGAGGTCGGGAGGCTCACGATGGCCGAGATCAGGGTGAACGGGGTGTCGCTGTACTACGAGGCCCGGGGGTCCGGGCCCGGGGTGGTGCTGGTGCACGGGTCCTGGAGCGACGCCGACAGCTGGGCGCGGGTGGTGCCCGGCCTGGCCGAGCAGGCCGGCGTCGTCGCGTACGACCGGCGCGGGCACAGCCGCAGCGAGGACCTGCTCACCCAGGGGTCGGTGCACGAGGACGCGGCCGACCTGGCCGGCCTGATCCAGGCACTCGGCCTCGCGCCCGCCTTCGTCTGCGGGGACGCCTACGGCTCGCTGATCGCGCTCCGGCTGGCCGCCGCCCGGCCGGACCTGCTGCGCGGCCTCGCGGCGCACGAGCCGCCGGCGACGTCGCTGCTGCTCGCCGACCCCGACCTGCGGCCGATCGGGACCGCCTACGCCGCGCGGGTCGCCGCCGTCCGGGAGCTGCTGGAACAGGCGGAGTCGGCGGCCGCGGCGGAAACGTACGTCGAGACGCTCGCGTACGGGCCGGGGGCGTGGGCCCAGCTGCCCGCACCGATCCGGCACACGTACATCCGCAACGCGCCGACCTACCTGGACGAGCTGCGGGACCCGGACGCGCTGGACCTCGACCTCGCCGCGCTCGCCCGCTTCACCGAGCCCGCCCTGCTCACCCAGAGCGACGACAGCGCGCCGATGTACGGCGAGGTGCTCGACCTGATCGACCTCGCGCTGCCGAAGGCCGAGCGGCACCTGTACGAGGGCGGCGGTCACGCTCCGCACCTGTCGCAGCCGGAGGAGTGGGTGCGGGTGACCCTGCCGCGCATCCTGGGGTGACGCGCGGGGCGCACCGGGCGCGGGTCCGGCGTGGGTCGGGCGTGCTCGCGGTCCGGCCCTGGGGCTCAGCCGCCGAGGGAGGTGCGGACCGCGTCGATCAGCCGGTTGGCGCGGGCGTCGCCGTGGCCGATCATGCGGTTGGCGACGTAGGCGAAGCCGACGCCGAACTCGTCGTCACCGAAGGCGAACTGGCCGCCGGCGCCGTCGTTGCCGAAGCTGCGCGCGCCGAGCAGCGGGCGGAACGACGGCGAGTCCAGCAGCACGCCGGAGCCCCAGCGGGCACCCATGTCGAAGCCCAGGAAGCCGGCGCCGGAGGAGAGTTCGCGAACGGCGTCGGTCACGGTGGCGGGGGAGAGCAGGCGCTCGCCGCCGTCCACTCCGGTCACCGCCGCCGCGTACACGCCGGCCAGGCCGGTCGCGGAGGCGACGGCACCCGCGCCGGGCAGCTCGATCGCGTGCAGGTCGGGGTCGTTCCAGCCGTGCGGCTCCTCCAGGCCGGGGAAGGCCAGGGCGCCGTTCATGGTGACGATCCGGGTCAGCAGGTGCTCGGGGCCGGGCATCGGGCGGCGTCCCTCGGCCTCCGCCAGCCGGGCCAGTCGGCCGAGCTCGGTGCCGGGCAGGCCGATCCAGGCGTCCAGGCCCAGCGGCCCGCCGATCTCCCGGCGGAAGAACGCCCCCGGGGTCAGGCCGGTGATCCGCCGGATCACCTCGCCGACCAGGAAGCCGAGCACGTGGCCGTGGTACTCGTACGTCGTCCCGGGCTCCCAGAGGAGTCGCTGCGCCTCGATCGCGCGGACGACGGGCGTCCAGGCGGCGATCTCCTCGAAGCCGAGCACCGCGTCCAGGGCGGGGATGCCCGCGCGGTGGCCGAGCACCATCCGGCAGGTGACGGCCTCCTTGCCGTGCTGCGCGAACTCCGGCCAGTAACGGCTCACCGGGGCGTCGAGGTCCAGCCGGCCCTGCTGGGCCAGCAGGTGGGCACAGACGGCGACCAGTCCCTTGGCGCAGGAGAAGACCGGGACGAGGGTGTCCTGCTGCCAGGCGCGCCCGGTGCGTTCGTCCGCCACTCCGCCCCACAGCTCGGCGACCTTCCGCCCGTCGGCGAACACCGTGACGGCGGAGCCGAGTTCGGGGAAGTCGGCGTGGTTGCGGGCGAAGGCGTCGGCGACGGCGCCGAACCGCTCGTCGGCCCAGCCGTGGAGGTGCTTCACGGTAGTCGTCCTGTTCTCGGGGTGGGGTTCTTCGGGTGCGACGCTTCGGACCGGCACGGCTGCGCCGCGACCTTGATCGTTGGCGTGCCCACCGTACGGGGTGGCGTCCCTGGGGCGGAACCGATTTGACGGGGCGCCAGTCCCGGCGCGGTGCCGTGACGCTAGGGTGAGCCCCGTGACAGGGGTGAACGGGGCACTGATCGGGGGCCGTTACCAGCTCCAGGAGCTGATCGGTCAGGGCGGCATGGGGCGGGTCTGGCGCGGCCGGGACACCACCCTGGGGCGCGACGTCGCCGTGAAGGAGGTGCTGGTCCCGCAGGGCGTCACCGAGGCCGAGCGCGAGCAGCTCGTCCAGCGCGTGCTGCGCGAGGCTCGGGCCGCCGCACGGCTCAACCACCCCGGGATCATCACCGTCCACGACGTGGCCGAGCACGAGGGGGCGCCGGTCATCGTGATGGAGTTCGTCACCGGGATCTCGCTGGGCGCCGCCGTCGCCCGGGACGGCGCGCTGCCGGTGGCGCGGGTCGCGGAGATCGGCGTGGCGATGGTCAAGGCGCTCCGCGAGGCGCACGCGGCGGGCATCGTCCACCGCGACCTCAAGCCGGACAACGTCCTGCTGATGGGCGAGCGGGTGATCCTGACCGACTTCGGCATCGCGCACATGGCGGACGCCACCACGGCGCTCACCCGGACCGGCACGGTGATCGGCACGCCCGCGTACATGGCCCCCGAACAGCTGGAGGGGAGGCCGGCGGCGCCCGCCAACGACCTCTGGTCGCTCGGCGCGACGCTGTACGCGGCGGTCGAGGGCGAGATGCCGTTCAGCGGCGACACCTTCGGGGCGCTGTGCGTGGCCGTGGTGACCAAGGATCCGCGACCGGCGGTCCGCGCGGGCGCGCTGGCGCCGCTGCTGGCCGCGCTGCTGGCCAAGGATCCGGCGCAGCGGGCGTCGGCGGAGCAGGCGCTGGCGGCGCTGGACGCGGTGGCGCGGACGGGTGTCGCGGCGGGGGTCGGCGCGGGGGCGTTCGGCCCGTCGGCGCCGACGGTGCCGGACGTGCCGGGTGGCGGCGGGGCGTGGGTCCCGGCGCAGGGCGGGGCGGGAGTGCCCGTGACGCCGTCGCCGTCGCCGTCGCCATTGCCGCAGACCGCTCCGGTCCCGCCGGTGCCGTCGTTCGCGCCGCCGTCGTTCGCGCCGGTTCCGTCGTCCGGGCCGGCCGGCCACCCCGGGGCGTTTCCCGGGCAGCCGGCCGGTGTGCCGACCACGGTGGCTCCGGTGGGGGCGCCGGCCGTGGCACCGGTCCCCGAGCGGCCGGCGCCGCAGCTGGCGGCTGCCGTGCTGGTGCGCTTCCTCGGGTGCTTCGCACTGATCTGGCTCACCGGCACCGTCCTGCCGTGGAACTACCTGGACCGGGTGCAGGACGAGCTGCTGCCGATCGCCCTCGGCACCACGGCCGTGCTCGCCGTGCTGCACGCGGTGCCCTGGCCGCGCTGGCACCCGATGGCGGTGTGGGCGACGGTGGTCATCGCGGACCTGGGCCTCTGGTTCCTGACCGGCTCGCTGATGGAGGCGTGGCTGGGTGGCTGGGACACGGGCTTCGGCGAAGCTCCGTGGCAGATCGCGGTCAACATGCTGATCCTCGGTACCGGCGCCTGGTTGCTCTGGCTCCTGGTGCCCGGCAGCCGTCGCCCGACGGCTGCGGCTCAGCGGATCTGACGGATCGTCAATTCACTGCGATGCCGGTGCCGATGTGGCGGTGGTGAGCGAACCGCCGTGCCGAGCTGTGGTCTTGTCCGCCGCGCCGGGGTTCAGCGGTGCGGCGTGCTCGGGCGGGGCCGAACCCGCCGGATTCGCGCCGTGGTCCCTCGTTTCGGACGATCTTCGCCCGGTGCCGGTCCGGTCGGCGGAATGCGCTGGACAGCGGCGGCGGGGCGGCCGAAGGTGGGCGGCATGGAGTTCACCCACCTCGGCCGCACCGGCCTGACCGTCTCCCGACTCTGCCTGGGCACCATGAACTTCGGCCCGCACACCGAAGAGTCGGACGCCCACCTGATCATGGACAGCGCCCACGACCGGGGCATCAACTTCTTCGACACCGCCAACGCGTACGGCCGCGACAGCGAGGGCAACCTGAAGGGCCGCACCGAGGAGATCATCGGCAGATGGTTCGCCCAGGGCGGCGGCCGCCGCGAGCGGACCGTGCTCGCCACCAAGGCGTACGCGCCGATGGGCGACTGGCCCAACGAGGGGCGGCTCTCCGCACTCGCCGTCCGGCGGGCCGTGGAAGGGAGCCTGCGCCGCCTCAACACCGACCACATCGACCTCCTCCAGATGCACCACATCGACCGGGACACGCCCTGGGAGGAGATCTGGCAGGCGATGGAGGTCCTGGTCGCCCAGGGCAAGGTCATCTACGTCGGCTCCAGCAATTTCGCCGGCTGGCACGTCGCCCAGGCCCAGGAGGCCGCCCGCGCCCGGCACTTCCTCGGGCTGGTCAGCGAGCAGTCGCTCTACAACCTGATCGACCGCACCGTCGAACTGGAGGTCATCCCCGCGCTCCAGCACTACGGCCTGGGCCTGCTGCCCTGGGGCCCGCTCCGCAGCGGGCTGCTCGGCGGCGTCCTGCGCAAGGAGCGCGAGGGCCTCGCCGTGCGCAGCGTCAGCGGCCACGCCGGCCAGATCCTGGAGGCCAACCGCGAGCGGATCCAGGCCTACGAGGACCTCGCCGACGAACTCGGCCTCGACCCGGCCGTCCTCGGCCTCGCCTGGCTGCTCGGTCGGCCGGCCGTCACCGCGCCGATCGTCGGCCCCCGGACCCTGGCCCACCTCGACACGGCGGAGGCCGCGCTCGACGTCGAGCTCGACCAGAAGACCCTGGACCGGCTGGACGAGCTCTTCCCCGGCCACAAGCCGGCCCCGGAGGACTACGCCTGGTAGGCCCGCCCGACCGGCCGCGGCGGGGCCGGGCCCGCGCGAGGCCCGGCTCCCGCTGGCCCCCGCCCCGCCCGGCGGGGGCCGGGCCCACATGGCGGGCCCCACCCGGCCGGGCCCGCATGGCGGGCGCCCACCTTGCCGGGCCTGCGTGACGGCGCCCGCCCGGCCAGGCTCACCTGGCGGGCGCCCGCCCCGCGGCGCTCGTCAGGAGGCCGACCCGATCTCCACCACCCGCGCCCACTCCGGCGGCAGGTCCGGCCGGTAGTCCGGATCGTCCTCGGCCCAGGACGGGACTCCGGACCGCCGCGGGAACAGGCCGATGACCGTCCGGCACGGCGGCCGGGAGTCCGGCCAGCGGGTCTGGCCGTCGGTCAGCACCACCACGACGTCCGGCCGGGGCCGGAGGCCGAGGGCCCTGGTGAAGCCCGCGCGCAGGTTGGTGCCCCCGCCGCCCACCAGCGGGATCCCCTCCGCACGGCAGAGCGGGTGCACGACCCGGGCCGCCGCGTCGCAGGGCAGCACGGTGACCAGGTCGCGACGGCCGCCCACGGCCCGGGAGATCGCGGCCACCTCCAGCAGCGCGCTGCCCAGTTCGGCGTCGCTGACCGAGCCCGAGGTGTCGACCACCACCGCGACCCGGGGCGGCCTGCGCCGCAGGCTCGGCAGCACGGCCCCGGGCACCGCCGCCGAGCGCCGCGCGGGCCGGCCGTAGCTGTAGTCCTCGCCCGCGCCGGAGCCGGACACCGCCGAGCGGACCGCCGCCCCCAGCAACTCCCGCCACGGCTGCGGCGGGTGGAACACCTCCTCGGCCCAGCGCCGCCACCCCTTCGAGGCCGACCCCGGGCGGCCGGTGATGCCCTGCGCCACCCGGAACCGGACGGCGTCCCGTTCCTGCGCGCTGAGGCCGTGCGCGCCGTCCGGGCCGAGGTCCCACTCCCGGTCCAGCCCGTCGGCGCCGCTGCCGCAGTCCAGCCAGGCCAGCGGCTCGGTGTGGGTCCCGAGCCGGAACCGGCGCAGGTAGTCCTCCATCAGCTCGCCGTCCGGCAGGCCCAACAGCCCTGGTACGGCGGCGTCCTGGGGCGTGACCAGCCCGTCGCCGAACGCGTCGTCGTTGATCTCGAAGTCCGCGGCGATGTTCATCCGGAGCCGTTCCGCCGGGCCGGTCAGCCCGCGCTCGCGGGCCACCCGGTCGCTGCGCCCGTGGTGGTCGCGCAGCAGGTGCGACACCTCGTGCACCCAGACGCCGGCGAGGTCCTCCACCGGCGTCCGCGCGACGAACGCCGGCGAGACGTAGCAACGCCAGTGCCGGTCGACGGCCATCGTCGGGACCCGCCGGGACTCGACGGGGTGCAGGGCGAACAGCGCGGTCGCCAGGTAGGGCCGGGCCCGGGCGGCGTGCAGCCGGGCGGCGAAGAGCTTCTCCCGGTCGGGCGCCCCTGGGCCCGCGGGTGACCCGGCGACGTCGGGGCTGGCCGCCGCGTCCGGGACCACCGCCGCGTCCGGACCGGCCGCCGCCTGCCGGCTCATCGGCCCGCCTTGGCGGCGGCCGCCTCGACCCGGGCCGCCGCCCGGTCCGCGCGCGTGGACAGGGCCACCGCCCCGGCGAGCCGCTCGATCGCCGCCGGGACGTCCCAGTCCTCCCGCCGCAGCGAGGCGAGCGTGGTCGCGGGGACGACCACGAGGTCCGGGGCGCCCGTCTCCAGCGCCCGGACCAGCAGCGCCCAGGCCGCGTCCCACCGGGCCCGCTCCGGGCGTTCGCGGACCGCGGCCACCACACCGTCGAGCACGGCCTGCCGCAGGTCCCCGCGCTCGGGCAGGTCGGCGGCCGCCGGGTCGGCGAGCAGCGCCTCGGGGTCGGGCAGGTCCATCCGGTCCAGGCTCGCCAGCAGTTCCAGCCCCGGGCCGTCCCCGACGGTGCCCCGGACCAGCAGGGAGAGGACCTCCCGGGAGGAGCCGGCCGCGGTCGCGAAGGCGATCAGGGAGAGCGTCATGTCCCAGCTCCGCGGCGACGGCCAGGCGCCGCCCCGGCGGCTCTCGTTGCCGGGCATCCGGTGCACCAGCGCGGGGCGGGCGGTGAGCAGCCCGCACACCGCCCGGCGGGCGAAGGCCACCGCCTCCGGCAGCCGCTCCGGGTCCAGCCGGGGCAGCGTGGCCCGGGGCCAGGTACCGCCGAGGCCGCGCACCACGACCTCGTGGTCGTGCGTCCACTGCAGGTGGACGAACCGGTTGGCCAGCGGCGGGCTCAGCTCCCAGCCGTCCGCCGCCGAAGCGCGCGGGTTGGCGGCGGCCACGATCCGGACTCCGGGCGGCAGTCGCAGGGAGCCGATCCGCCGCTCCAGGACGAGGCGGAGCAGCGCGGCCTGCACGGCCGGCGGGGCGGTGGACAACTCGTCCAGGAACAGCAGCCCCCGGCCGGCCCGGACCAGCCGGACCGCCCAGTCCGGCGGGGCCATCGGGACGCCCTGTTCGGCCGGATCGTCGCCGAGGACCGGCAGCCCCGAGAAGTCGGACGGCTCGTGCACGCTGGCGATCACCGTGGTGAGCGGGAGGTCCAGGGAGGCGGCGAGCTGGGTGAGCGCCGCGGTCTTGCCGATGCCGGGTTCGCCCCAGAGCAGGACCGGCAGGTCGGCGGCCACGGCGAGGGTCAGGGCCTCCAGTTGGAGGTCGGCGCGCGGCTCGGTGGCGGTGTCGCGCAGCAGGTCCAGCAGGGCTCCGGCGACGTCGAGTTGGGCGGGCGCGGGCGCTGTGACGGGCGCGGGCGCGGGCGCGGGCGCGGTGACGGGCGTCGGCGCGGTGGTGGGCAGGGTGGTCGTGGGCATGGGTGATCACCTTTGGGTTCGTGGAGCGGGCATGACGGTGCGGCGCGCCGTGCGCGGGTGCGCCGGCGCGGGCGCGGAGGGTCAGCGGAAGGTGGCGTGGCGCCGACGGGACCGGCCGCGGGCGCGGGCCCAGAGCACCGGCGGCCGCGGGACCGGGCCGGGGACGGAGCCGGGATCGATCAGGCCGGCCCGGAACAGCCCGTGCACGATCCGCCGCTCCGCGGCCACCCGCAGCTCGTCCTGCAGGGCGCCGCCGCGCAGCACCGCGTCCGGGCCGAGCAGGCCCTCGACGACGGCGAGCGCACCGGCGGTGTCGCCGTGGTCGAGGCGTTCGCGGACCCCGCTGAGGCATTCCGGCCGGCGGTGCGCCTGGTCGACGGCCTGGAGACAGGGCAGCGGCGTGCCGCCCAGGGCGGCCAGCAGCTCCTCGCGGCGGAGCTCGGGCGGATCGTGGTCCAGTGGCGCCAGGACGCCGTCGACCAGCCCGATCCGGTGCCGGGCGCCCCGGCAGTCCACGAACCGCGGTTGTCCGGCGGCGTCCGGAACGGGGACCGCGGACGGGCCGGCCGGCGGGTGGTCCGGCGCCAGGGCCGCGGCGACCAGCGGGTGCAGCCGCCCGGCCTCGATCGCGCCGGTGCGGAGCAGTTCGAGGTCGGGCAGCACCCAGGTCGCCGCGTCGGGGAGGACCGGCAGCGCGGCGGCCTCGGCCGGCGCCCTGCGCAGGCCGGGCAGCCCGTCGGCGCCGCCGTCAAGGCCGCCGTCCGGACTCCCGTCCGCGTCGGGGCCCACGTCCGGGTCCAGCACCAGCCACTGCCGGCCGCCCAGCCGGACGGCGACGGGACCGGAGGGCCGGCCCTCGGCCCGGAGCAGGATGCGCGCCTCGGCCGCCCACCGGCCGACGGCCCAGGGCCCCCGCTGCGCCAGCGTCCCGAGGGCGCCCGGAGCGTCCGCCGAGGCTCCACCGGCGGGCAGTCGGTCCGCCCCGGAGCGGACCCGCAGCTCGCCGGAGCGGTGCGCGTCCCACAGGTGGCGGTGCAGGTCGAGGCGGAACCGCCGGTGGGGGCGGGGGTGCGGGTGGTGGCGGGTGCCCGGGTCGCCGCGGGAACCGTCCCACAGCGCGAGGCTGACCCGCTGGCCGGCGTCCGCCCAGGCCGGCGGCGTCCGGGCCACCAGGTGCAGCGGGCCTGCCCGGTCGCCCGCGCCGGTGTCGTAGCGCGCGAGCGTGACGGTCAGGCCCGGGCGCAGCAGCCCGTCGGGGGCGATCCTCGGCAGGTGCCAGCGCAGCAGGTCGGGAGCCAGCCGGCGCAGATCGGCCCGGACCCGCGCGGCGAGGTCGCGGCCCCGGGTGCGCGCCACGGCACGCGGATCGAGGTCGACGTCGAAGCCCGCGGCGGCGCACGCCCCCGCCCAGTCCCCGACGGTTCGGCGGGCGGTCGCGGTTTCGATCATGGAGGGCGGCACGGCGAACTCGCGCACGCGCAGCCAGAAGGACAGTCGGGAATCCCCGTTCGCGGTGTGAGTGGGCATCAGCACTCACCTTGCGCGGAACGGGCCCCCAATCGTGAGAGGGAGTGAGTCGTCATCGCGGGCGAGCGTAGCGGCGGTGATGGTGATCCGCCAGGGGTTTTCTCCCGCCCCGCCGCCGGCGGCACGGCGCGATGGCGGCCGGCGTCGCGGCCGTGCCGCCCCACGTCGTTGATTCCGCCCGTGCACCGACGTTCCGCGCGGCCCGGCCCTGCGAAGCGCGTCGCGTGACGGGTGCCGTCCCGGCGCGCTGTGGTAGCACTTGCTGACATGACGGAGAGGCCTGCCCGGAGGGGCAGTTATCACCACGGTTCGCTCCCCGAGGCGCTGGTCACGGCGGCGCTCCAGGTACTGGACGAGGCCGGGCCGGACGCGGTCGGCATGCGGGAGGTGGCCCGGCGGGCGGGGGTGTCGGCCGGGGCGCCGTTCCGGCACTTCGCCGACCGGCAGGCCCTGTTGACGGCCCTGGCGGACCGGGTGCTGGCCGACTTCGCGCGGTGGCAGGTGGCCTCGGCCGAGCGGGGCGAGGGTTCGGCGATGCGGGCGATCGGGCTGGGGGTGGTGCGGTACGTGCTGCGCCACCCGCACCGGTTCGAGCTGCTCCGGTCGCGGGTGTTCCCGTCGTCCTGGCAGCCGGAGTGGCAGGAGCGGCTGTCCGGGATCGACGAGGCGCTCACCTGTGTCATCGTCGCCGACCAGGAGGCGGGCCTGCTGAAGCCCGGGGATCCGGCGTTGGTCGGGCTGGCCGGGCAGGCGCTGGTGTACGGGCTCGCGCAGATGATCGTCGACGGGTACCTGCCGCCGGAGAAGGCGGAGGAGCTGGCCGGGCAGGTGCTGGACACCTTCGGTCAGGGGATCGCCAACCGCCCTTAGCCGATGGGTACTTGGGCTTGCGCGAAGCCTTGACCGGACTGTCGGCCGTTGATGTAATCACCGATTACATAGGGGCGAGGGGACAGGTGGAGGCCGACGTGTCAGCGAAACCGATTCCGGGCCGCACCACCGCGGCCGCCACCGGCGACACCGTGGTGCTGCTGATCGGGATGCGCATCAACCGCTTCTGGGCCGCGCACCACTGGGCGCCGGTGATGGCCGCGATGTTCCGGATGCTGCACGAGCTGGCCAAGGACCCGTCCCGCGGGCTGCGCGGACGCATCCTGCTGACCGCCTCGCCGCGCACCTACTACGTGGTCCAGTACTGGGAGTCCAAGGAGAAGCTCTACCGGTACGCCGCCGCGCCGGACGCCTTCCACCGCAAGGCCTGGGGCATCGTCAACCGCAAGCTGAAGGCCGGGAAGACCCGGCAGCACGTCGGGCTCTGGCACGAGACGTACGTCGTGCCGGAGGGCTCCTACGAGGCGATCTACTTCGACATGCCGCCGTTCGGCCTCGCCGCGGCCACCGGCTCGCTGCCGATCGAGCGCCGCGGGCGCCGGGCGGCGGACCGGTTCGCCTACCGATCGAAGGCGGCTGCCGCTCCTGACGCTCCCGGCGCTCCTGCCGAGGCGGCGGAGACGGCGGAACCGGGACGGACGGCGTAGGAGGCGCGGGGGCCGGTGGAAGAGGTGCGTTAGAGCAGGCCGCCCATGTGGTCGTCGTCGGCGAGGAGTTGCCAGGAGTGGTCCGGGCCGGCGAACGCCTCCGGGTCGAGCGCCGCGAGCACGCCCACGGCCACGCCGTCGAGGAGTGACGACGGGTCGAACACGTGCCAGACGTCCTTGGCCCGGCCGTGGTCCCACCACCGCCGTTCGGCGCGCAGCCGCTCGCACGTCCAGACGGCGTAGACGAGGGCGGAGACGTCCCGGTTGAGGTAGGCCTCGGGCATGCCCGGGTCGTTCCAGGCCGGGAGCTCCAGCCGGCCGGTGGCGCCGTCGAGGGCTATCTCCAGGTCGTGCGGCCAGCCGGCCAGGGCGAAGTGGTGGCGCTGGTGGTCGCGCTCCCACTTCTGCGGATCGGGAGCGGGACCGTCGGCGGGGGCGAAGTAGTCGGGGTAGGCCTCGGCCATGGTGATCAGCGGCCCGTCCGCGTGGACGCCCAGCATGGCACCGCCGAGCGGCAGGCCGACCTCCGTCAGCAGCCGGCGGGTCGGCGCGTGGGTGAGCCCGTCCGGCAGCTCCTCCGGACGGTAGCGGCGGACCCGACCGTCGGCGGCGAGCGCGGCGAGGTCCGCCACCAGCTCCGGCCCGACCTGGTACGCGAGCCCGCCCGGCTCGCCGGGCAGCGCGCCCCAGGCGAGCGAGCGGACCAGCAGCGCCGTCTCCCAGTGCGGGGGGACGGCGTCGCCGTACCCCTCGAACAGCGCCGGGTCGATCGCGCGCAGCCGCGCCCGGACCAGCCCGACCACCTCCGCGACGATCGCCGGTCCGCGTGCCCCCTCGATCGCGTCCGGCTCCTCGGCCGCCAGGGCCACCACGTCGACCTCGCGCATCAGCTCGACCAGGGCGGGCAGCCCGGTGGCGAGCAGGTCCCGGCGGAGCGCCCCGCGGCGGCGGGAGGCGAGGAAGACCTCGCCGGTCAGGCCGTCGAGGACCACGGCGTCGCCCTCGATGGCGGTGTGGGCGGTGTAGGTGGTCTCGCCGAGGACGAAGAGCCGCTCCCCGTCGCCATCGTCCTCGGAGGTGAAGGGCTCCAGTACGGGCGCGCCGAGGGCGTAGAAGTCCAGGAAGGCCACGGCTTCGGGGAGACCCTCGTGGATCAGGAACTCCCGGCTGGGCCCGTGCGACAGCCCTGCGGGCAACTGCTCGGGCGTGAGTTGCAGGCGCGCGTCCCAGTCCTGCTCGATGCCCATGCCCGCCCCCGTGTCGACGTCCTTGATCTTGGTGACCCGGACCGACCATAGCGGGCGGGTCCGACAGCCCGACGGCGGGGGGCGGGGGTGGGGATGAGGGGCGCCGCTCGTCGGCGGGGACGGGGGTGCGGGGCTGGGGAGGGGGGTGGAGGGCGGTGGGGGCGCGGGTGGGCCCGACAGCCCGACGGCGGGGGGCGGGGGTGGGGTCGCTCGTCGGCGGGGACGGGGGGTGCGGCGGCGCGGGCGGTGGGGCGCGGGCTGGTCCGACATCCGGCGGCGGGGGGCGGGGGCGACGCCGGAGGGGGACCGGGCCGGGGAAGTGGCGCGGGGACAGGAGTGTCGTGGGACGGCTGTGGCCCGCGGGCGTGAGAGCGTCGGGGGATGGGGACGGTGGAGGAGCAGGAGAGCGGCGGCGGGGCGGCCGTGGTGCACGAGGTGCCGTACTACGCGCAGTGGGAGTCGCCCGGGCTGGTCCGGGAGATCGTGGGCGGCGCGGTGAGCGCGGCGGACGACCCGCGCTGGAGCGAGTCGGGGGCGACCACGCCGGAGGAGTACGAGTACTGGTCGTGGCGGCTGTGCGGGGTGGCGTGCCTGCGGATGGCGCTGGACCACTGGTGGGGCGTGGCGCCGACCGCGATGCAGCTGGCCGGGGAGTGCCTGGAGGCCGGTGCGTACGAACGGGACGGCGAGCGGTTGCGCGGCCTGATCCACACGCCGTTCGCCGGGTACGTCCGTGAGCGGTGGGGGCTGGCCGCCCGGGCCCGCGAGTTGACGCCCGGGGAGGTGGCGGCGGAGCTGGCCGGCGGGCGGCTGGCGATGCTGTCGGTGCACCCGGCGATCCGCCACCCGGAGGGGCCCGACCCCCAGCGGCGCGGCGGGCACCTGGTGCTGGCCGTGGGCACCACGGGCACGGCGCTGGTGATCCACAACCCGTCCGGCTTCGCGGGCGAGTCGCAGGCCTACGCGCACGTGCCGTGGGGGCGGTTCGAACGGTTCTACGCCGGCCGGGGGATCGTGCTCGGGCCGCCCGGGAGCGGCGGCACCGTCCCCGGCGGTGCGTGACCCCGGCCCGTCGCCCGCCCGACCGTCGTCCGACCGACGCCCGCCCGTCGCGCGGTCGGGCGGGCGGCGGCGTGGTGGGACGACGGCGCGGTCGGACGGCGGCGAGGGTCAGGCGGTGGTGGCGGGCAGTCCGATCGGGTTGATCGGGGGCAGCGCGCCGCGACAGAGCGCCGAGATCGGCTTCAGCGCGGCGGCGAGCCGGTCGAGTTCGGCGCGCGGGTGGTTCTCCCAGACGCGGGCCGCGGCCAGGTCGGTGGCGGCCTCCAGGGCTTGGTGACGCAGCCGTCCGCTCTCGGTGATCGTGCCGCGCTCGGTCAGCCAACCGCGTTCCGCCAGGCGGGCGGTGGCCGCGTCCCACTCGTCGTCGGTCCAGCCGCGGAAGGGCTGCAGCGCCTCGCGGCGGACGTCCAGCGCGCAGCGCACCACCAGCGCCTCGCAGCCGTCCAGGCCGGCCGCGACCAGCGCGGCGACGTGGCCGTCGCCCCGGTGCTCGCGCATCACGGTGGCGGCCTGCCAGAGCCGCCCGTACGGGTCGGTCGGGCGGGGGAGCGCGGCGTTGGCGGCGGCCAGCACCCGGCCGGCGCAGTCCAGCCGGGTGACGGCCTGTTCCAGCAGGTCGGCGACCAGCTCGACCCGCTCCGGCCCGACGTGCTCCAGCAGCCGGGCGAGGGCCGCCGAGGCGCCGTCGACCCGGGCGGCCAGCGCGGTCTCCGGGGCCGCGAGCTTCCACAGCTCCGGCAGCGCGCGCTCGACCATGGCGGGGGCGAAGTTGAAGAACGCGGCGATCACCGGTGGCGCGTCCACCGCGCCCAGCGGCGCGGACCGGCCGCCGAAGTAGCCGCGCCAGGTGCCGCGCAGTCCGGCGGCCTCGAAGGCGGCGCGGCCCTCGGGGGAGAAGTAGGTGACGGCGTGCACCGGCTCGAAGAGCCACCACAGGGCGCGGGCGGGATGGACCAGTTCGGTCAACGGAGGGCCTTCCTCGGGCGGGCACGGAGTGCGGGGAGTGCGGGGAGCGACGCGTGGTGCGGAGCTCGGAGCTGCGGAGGTGCGGTGCGGGTTGTGTGGCGCCGGGTGTGGGTGGTGCGTGTGCGCGGAGCGGGCGGTGCGGACGGCGTCCCGCGCACCGGCGGCCGACGACCGGCCGACGACGCGGCGACGACGGGCCGACACCGGCGCCGCACAGGGCTGATGACCACGGCGGCGGTCCCGGTAACCCCGCCCGGGGTGTGATGAGGGTCACGGGGAGGTCGCGCGGTCCGGGCCCCGCCGGGTTTCGGCCCGGCCCGTTCCCCGCGAGATGATGGGGCGAGGTGCCCCCTCCCGGCACCGGAACCCTCGTTCGAAGGCATCGGTAATGGCGCAGATCAACCCCAGCATCCTGTCCGCGGACTTCGCCCGGCTCGCCGACGAGGCCGAGGCCGTCAGGGGCTCGGACTGGCTGCACGTCGACGTGATGGACAACCACTTCGTGCCCAACCTGACGCTGGGGATCCCGGTCGTGGAGTCGCTGGCCCGCGCCACCGACATCCCGCTCGACTGCCACCTGATGATCGAGGACCCGGACCGCTGGGCTCCCCAGTACGTCGAGGCCGGTGCCGGCTCCGTCACCTTCCACGTCGAGGCCGCCGCCGCGCCCGTCCGGCTCGCCCGCGAGATCCGGGCCAAGGGTGCCCGCGCGTCCATGGCGCTCAAGCCGGGCACGCCGATCGAGCCGTACGAGGACCTGCTGCCCGAGCTGGACATGCTGCTGATCATGACGGTCGAGCCGGGCTTCGGCGGCCAGGCCTTCCTCGACATCATGCTGCCGAAGATCCGCCGCACCCGGGAGCTGATCGACAAGCACGGGCTGGAGCTGTGGCTGCAGGTCGACGGCGGCGTCGCGGCGAGCACCATCGAGCGCTGCGCCGAGGCCGGCGCGGACGTCTTCGTGGCCGGTTCGGCCGTGTACGGGGCGGAGGACCCGGGCGAGGCGGTCGCCAAGCTGCGCGCGCTCGCCGACGCGGCGACGGCGGACGCCTGGTGGGCCTGCCGGCACTGATCGCGTTCGGGGACGGCCGCCGCGGAAGGGGCGGCGGCCGCGTACGGCTACGGCTGCGCACGGGAGCGCCCGCGTACGGGAGCGCCCGCGAGGGGGACGGCTGCTCACGGGGACGGCCGACCGGGGTTGAGCGCGCCCGGTGATGACCGGTCGTGATCGGTTGCCGATCGGCTGTGACGGGTGCGGTGCGAAGTGGCGAGCGGTTTCGACGTACAGTGCTCGCTGACTTTCGGAGGGGAGAAGCGTGGACCTGGACCACCAGGGGAGTGGCTATACCGGAGCCGGCGCCGGCCCGCGCGCGGTGGTGGTGCCGCCACCGCCCGCGGCGCCGCCGCTGCCCTCGGCCCCGCCACCGCCCGCGACGCCGCCGGTGATCGGCGCGGCCGCGCCCGGGCCGGCACTGTCCGGGCTGCTCGGGCGGCGCGGCCTGCTGAAGGCCGGTCTCGGGCTCGGCGGGCTCACCGCCGTCGGCATCGGCGCGGCGGTCGCCCTGCGCGGCGGCTCGCCGGACCCGGCCACCCCGGCCGGCCCCGGCGCAACCACCGCGCCGCCCTCGCCCGCCCCCTCCGCTACGCCGTCGGCGAGCCCCTCCGCCGCCGTCGTCCCCTCGCTCCGCAACGAGGAGCAGCACTCGGCGGCCCGCGGCGGCGTCGCCGTCAAGATGATCACGATCATCCCGGAGGGCATCGCCCGGCCGGCCGACCTGCCGGTCTGTGTCGCCCTGCACGGCCGCGGCGCCACCGCCCAGGCCTGGACCGACCTCGGCCTGCCGCAGGTCCTGGTCTCCGCCATCGCGGCCGGCGTCCCCCCGTTCGCGGTGGTCGCCGTCGACGGCGGCGACGCGACGTACTGGCGGCGCACGCCGTCCGGCGACGACCCGCAGAAGATGCTGCTGGAGGAGCTGCCCGGCTGGCTCGCCAAGCAGGGCCTGCGCGCGCCCGACGCCGCGATGGGCATCTCGATGGGCGGCTTCGGCTCGCTCCGCTACGCCCGCAACCGCGGCGCGGCCTTCGGCCCGGTGGCCGCCCTCAGCCCGGCACTGTTCCGCAGCTGGGGGGACGCCAAGGCGGTCGGCGTCTTCAAGGACGAGGCCGACTGGCGCGAACACGAGCCGCTGCTCCACCAGGACCAGCCGCACGGCCGCCCCACCGGCGTCTGGTGCGGCACCGAGGACCCGTTCTGCGACGCCGCCCGCAAGCTGGCCGGCGACACCGTCCAGGCCCGCTTCACCCCGGGCGCGCACGACGCCGCGTACTGGAAGAAGGTCCTGCCGGACGCGGTCTCCTTCCTCGGCCACGCCCTGGCCAACCGCGGCACGGGCTGACCGCGGCGGCCCGGGGCGGCCCTCGGCCCCCCCGGGCGCGCCCGCTGCGGTGGAGGAACGCGCCGGGGTGGTGGATGATCGTGACCGACGGCCCTCCCGCCGGTCACGACGACCCCCGCCGTCGTGACCGACGCCCCCGGCCCCGACCGTACGGTGGTGGATCCGCGCCATGAGCAACCTCGATCTCAAGCCCGCACCGACCCGCTGCGGCGGCGAGGCCGGCACCGGCCCGGTCCACGAACTGCTGACGCCCCGTCAGGTCAAGCTCGGCGAGAGCACGGTGGTGCGCCGCCTGTTGCCGAACCTGGGGCGTCGGATGGTGGGGGCGTGGTGCTTCGTGGACCACTACGGTCCGGACGACATCGCGGACGAGCCGGGCAT
>NZ_JBHXTG010000014.1:0-137193 GCF_042677465.1 Kitasatospora sp. NPDC127111 | reverse complement strand
ATCCGCCGCTACATCATCTGGCGAAACAAGCACGCCGCCGACGAGCACCTACGCGAAGTCGTCACCAGGGCAAACGTTGCCTGATGCGGCACTAGCGGCTGGCGGCAGGTCTCCCGTGCTCTCGCCCAGGCGTTCCGGACGAGGTTCTGGACCGCGGAGCTGCGCGGCGCCAGCCAGGTGCCGGCCCACTCGGTGTGGCGCTCCCGGGTGGCCTGCGGGGAGTCGCGCCACCAGGCGACGATCGCCTCGCGCTTGGCCTCGGTGTCGTACAGCAGCTCGGCCCCAGCCAGACGGGCGGTGAGGAAGCCGACCGGCCGGTGGATCCGGTTGGCCGGTGTCCGCTGGGCGAGCACGGCGATGACCTGGTGGGCGGTCCACCCGGCGTCCGCCAGGTGGCGCACGCCCCAGGCGACCCGCGGCATCGGGCTGCCGCTGAGCCAGGTGACCTGCTGGACGAGTTCGCGGCCGAGCTGGTAGCGGCGGCCGACCGCGTTCAGGCGCCGGTTGCCCTTCCGTCCTCGTCGAGCCTGCTGGTCCTTCCCGTTCCCGAAGTCGTTCTCAAAGGGATTGTTGGTAGGTGCTGCAGGAGAAGACGTAACAGCACCGACCCCCATTGGGGTGCAACGGGAGGAGGTCGACGAGGAGCGGTTGCCGACCTTCCTGGTGCCGCGCCGCTTGGCTCGGCGGACCGTTCGGCTGGCCTTCTTGCCCAGCTGCGCGAGGGCGCGGCGGCCCTCGTCGGAGGCGACACCGACGACCGTGCGGATGAAGGTGTCGGACTCGGCGGTCCGCAGGCCGACGGCCTCGTCGAACTTCGCGGGGATGGTGCGGACGAACTCGCTGGCCCTGGCGCCCACCTGGCGCACGCGGCTGCCCTTGGTGGTGTAACTGAGCAGGCCTGACTCTCGGAGGATGGACAGGTGGTACTGCACCGTGCGCTCGGAGACCTTGAGCATCCGGACGAGGTAGCCGACGCCGGGTCGGCAAGGGGTGAGCTGGGCGAGCAGTTGGGCAATGCGGATCGTGGTGCGGCCGAACCGCGGGCCGTGGGCACGGGCCGGGGTGTGGGCCTGGGTGTCGGACGCCCAGTGGACGGCCTGCAGCCAGGTGTAGGTGTCCGGCGCGATGCGGCCGGTGGTGGTCGATATCCACTGGGCGGGGTCGGGAACGAGCAGGCCGGAGCCGCCCGTCGCCGTCTCCGCGTTCTGCGCGTGGGCGGCGCAGGCGAGCAGAGGGGAGCTGGGCATGGAAGTCCTGGTTTCGCTGGGCACGGCGGCCGGCGCTCCGAGCTGTCGAAGGTCGGAGCGCGTCGCGGGCGCATGCGGACGGCGATGGGTGGCGGCGTCACGCGCAGGGCGCGTTCACCGGCAAAGGGGGCGGCTACCTCACCGGGGCATGGCAGGGCGAGGCTCGCCGCGCGGATCGAGGCATGGGAGATCGCCCGACGGCACGGGGCCGGTGGACCCTGGGGAGTCGGAAGTGATCGGGCCTGCGGGAAGTGCCGGGGTCAGGCCGCCATGAAGGCGGGCTCGCCGGCGGCCACGGCGGTCAGCCGGCCGGTGGCGAGGTCCAGCTCGTGGGCGTGCTGCGGGTCAAGGCCGGGGAAGCACTGGATGATCCAGCGGGCTGCGGCCTGCCGGTAGGCGAGGGGCTGGGGAACGCACCAGCCCTCGGCGTCGAACGCGCTGGCCGTACGAGGGAATCCGCCCGACCCCCCGTCCAGGCGCACGACGGCAGCGTCCGGGGCGAGGAGGCTGGCGAGGATCTCGACGAAGGCGGCCGGGGCGGTGGCGCCCTCGGTGTTGTCCGGTCGGGGTGACGACCCGGCTGTACCCGTGAGGGTAGGCATGGGAGACTCCTGGGCAGGTGGAGCAGATCGGTCGCGTGGTGGAACAGGCTGGCCGGGCTGCTTCGGACGTGATCCACGCCCTCGGCGGGTGGCATCCAGGAGCTGCAATCTCCCGGACGCCCGCCGAGGACGGCCCGTGGACTCGGTTCGCGACAGCAATCTGCTGCCCTTCCCCTTCAGCCTCCCGCCCGCACGGGGCAACATGCATGACCCCTGACCAGGCGATCGACAGTTAACTGTCCACCAGGTGCGATCAACGTACACCAAAATCCCCCCGATGGGGACAGTTAATCGTCGATCGGGATGTGCAATCCGGCACCGCCGGGCACTAAAGTGTCCACGTGGGACGATCTGACACGGAGGAGCGCCGATGACCGAGGCTGCGAGAGACGGCGCGGCGCGGATCGCCGCCGTCTTCAACTACCTGCTGGAGCACCGCCACCCGGCCGACCGGAAGCCGTACTCGATCCCGGAGATCGCGGCCGGCACGGGGTACAGCGAGAGCACCCTCAAGGGGATGAAGTCCGGCGCGAACGACAACCCCAAGGTCCAGACGCTGCTCGATGTCGCGAGGTTCTTCGACGTACCGCCGGACATCTGGGTGAGCTCGAAACCGCTCGACGAGATCCTGGCCGACCGCGACCTCCACAACGCGATGCGAGACGCCGGCATCGAGTCAATCGCGCTGCGCAGCAAGGATCTCAACCCGGCCAACCGCAAGCTCGTCGCCGATATGATCACCGTGGCGCGCAAGTCCCAGGGGCTGGACGCGGAGTCTGAGTCGAGCTGACCTCCTACCGCCGTCGGGGCACTTTATTTTTGAACCATATCTATGCGCATAGACTCAGGACCGAGTCTGTGCGCATTTTGCTGCCCGACTGCCAACCCGTGCCAGATCCCAAAATTCGGTCGACCGGGCGCAGATTCCGCAACTGAGACGCAGATCACGAAATCTCCTGCCGGGGGAATGGCGGCTCACTTTCGGTGATGAACTAACACTCAGTCACTTTGCGACTCCCCTAAATCAGCAGCCTTCCCGAAGGTTGCATGACGCACATCGCCTACGTTCCGTAGCGATCTGAAAACAAATTCCCGGCGGTTGCACCCTCACAGCGGGCGACATGAAGATCATTAGAGCGAACGATCTTCGCGGTTGCGCATACGATTCTTCTCGTCACAACGGCGATCCAGTCCGGAACCATGATCACGGACTGCTTCCTTGATCATTTCAGGAGGGGGATTGTGTATGCAGCCTGCCAGGACCGACTCAGTGAGCTGCTGTCACTTCTGCCTCACCGCTTCAGCGAAGAAGAGCTGATCCAGGCGGTCTCCACGTTGATCGGCCGACCAATCTACGTCGAGCCGAGAGATATGAAGGGCAACTTCTGCGGCCTCCGGGAACGCTATTCGGACCGTGAGGTCATCTCCTTTGAGAGAAATACATCACCACTCCACCGAAGCCAAATCATCGCCCATGAACTCGGCCACATCCTCTGCGGCCACGAAGGGTCGGTTCGGCTTGCCGATATTCCGCCCGATGAGGAATTGGCAGAAATGATCGACTGGTCAGTTCTCGGCATCTCCGCCCGCACGTCCTACGAGACGGCAGAGGAGGAAGAGGCCGAGCTGACCGCCACCCTCATCATCCAGCGCATGTACCGCGGGACCGTCCTCCCTGCTGCGAGTCCCAGCGGCGCCAACGAGCGTTGGGACGCTCTCTTTGCTTGACTTCAAGGAATTACACCCATGATCAGCGTCATCTTCGGCGGCATGCCTGTGCTGCTGCTCGCAGCCTCGCTCTACTGGGCGTTCAGACGCCGTCCGGGCCAGCGCCCCGCCGGCACCCTGTGCCTGTCCGCGTTCCTCGGCTGCTTCGCCGTCGCCTTCAGTGCTTACCAGCCGACGATCCGGGCGGTGGAGGATGCGGTAGCACTGGACTTCTCCCGCTTGGTGAGCAACTCTGCGACCCTGTCCGCGGCGGCCAGCGTCTCCGCAGTCCTCCTCTACCTCAACCACGATGCAGCCGATGCTCGTCGCCGGGTTCACCAGCGGCTCCGGCTCCTCGCCCTGGCGGTCGTCACCATGGCCATCGCCTTCGCGCTCACCCCTCACACCCTGGTGTGGAGCTCCGTCGAGATTCGAGGTGGGCTCAACTCCGTGCCCACTTCCCTGCACGTCTATTCCGCGGCGTACATCGCCTACCTCGCATACGCCGTCTACGACTGCCTCACCCAGACGTGGACTCGCTCCAAGGCCGCGACCCGAACCAGCCAGCGTCTCGGCCTGCGCATGACGGCGCTGGGCTGCCTCTTCGCTCTCGTCTACGCCGCCTACAAGACCGTCAACACCGTTGCGGCCCTGTTCGGCTGGAACGCGCTTCCGGGCGGCCCCCGCTGCACGAGCCTGTTCACTCCGGTGTCCTGCGCCTTCAGCGTCACCGCGCCCGCTGTCAGCGTCCTGCTCATCACTGTCGGTCTTACCCTTCCGGCGGTCATGTGGCCAGTGGCGCAGCTCCTCCGGCGCCGCTGGGAACGGAGGACGGCCGACGATCTGCTGCCGCTGTGGCGCGATCTGACCGAGGTCTCCCCCAGCGTGGTTCTGAAGACGATCGGTGGTTCCGCTGAATCCGACCTTGTCCTGCACCGCAGGGTCGTCGAGATCTGCGATGGCATCCTCGACCTGGACGCCTACCGGTCCCGCGCGATCGAGCGGCTGGCCGCTGAGGCCGTCGCACGCCGCGGGCAGAGCGGCACCGAGACCGGTACCGCGATCGTCGAGGCGGCTGTCGTCGCTGCAGCGATCGAGGCAGCCCGCGCCGGCGCTCGGCCCCATGACGACCCGGCGCCGCAGGCGACCGGCGAGTCCGCCCGCGCGGGAGACCTCCGAGCCGAGGCGCTGTGGCTACGCTCGGTCTCTCAGCAGTACGCGACCAACGACATCGTCCGCACCGCCGTGGCTGCCCAGCGGCAGACGGCACTTGAAGCGGCATAGGGATCGACAATGGCCTCCTCCCCCTTCGCCGACCCGGCGTTCTACGCCGACCGCTATCCCACATATGCGAGCCTGCGCGCGGCTTCGCCCGTCCTGCAGGTGTCATTGGACGGTGCCACCACCGCGACCGTCGTCACCGGGTATGACGAGGCTCGGCAGGCATTCACCGCCCCGCTGTCGAAGGACACCGGTGCGTACTTCGCCGACAGGCCATCCGGCCGGTCCCTGCATCCAGCCGTGGCACGCACGATGCTCGCAACCGATCCGCCCGAGCACACCCGGCTCCGGCGGCTGGTGACCAAGGCATTCACACCGTCCCGGGTCGACGACCTGCGCCCCTACATCCGCTCGCTCGCCGAGCAGCTCGTCGGGATGTGGGAGCCTGGCACGGAGGTCGACCTCATCGAGGACCTGGCCGGCCCCCTGCCGGTCACCGTCATCTGCCAGCTCCTGGGCGTACCCCCGGTCGATCGGTCGTCGATCCGCTCCTGGTCGACTGACCTGTTCGCAACTGGCGACCACGAGCGGATCGACGCGGCCTCCCACGCGCTGGCCGGCTACATGGCGGAGCTGATCGCCACCAAGCGCTCCAGTCCGGACCGTTCGCTGCTCTCGGACCTGATCGCGGTCCGCGACAGCGACGCCGGCCGCCTCAGTGAACACGAGCTGCTCTCCCTCTCCGTGCTGCTGCTGGTCGCCGGTCACGAGACCACCACCGCAGGCATCGGCAACGCCGTGCTGGCGTTGCTCCAGCACCCCACGGAACTAGAGCACCTGCGCACCAGTCCGCACTGCATCCCGAGCGCCGTCGACGAGCTGCTCCGCTACGACTCCCCCGTCAGCATCGCCACGTGGCGGTGGGCACCCGACGAGGTGGATCTCAGCGGCGCCACAGTGCCCGCCGGTAGCCCGGTCTTCGTCTGCCCAGGCGCGGCCAACCGCGACCCCGCACGGTTTCCCGACCCCGACCGGCTCGACCTAGGCCGCGCGAACGCCGCCAGCCATCTCGCATTCGGCCACGGGATCCACCGCTGCCTCGGCGCCCCGCTGGCCCACGCGGAGATCGAGATCGTGCTGGGCGTCCTCCTGGAGCATTTCCCGGGCATGCAGCTGGCAGCCTCGGCCGACCAGCTCGTCTGGCGGCACTCCCGGCTGGTTCGCGGCCTCGTCTCCCTACCGGTGCGGCTGTAGGCGCTCGCGGTGCTGGGACGGGTCTTCCGTCCCAGCACCGCGAGTCCCAAGTCGGCACCGAGTCAAGCAACTTGAAGCACCGGTCTCGTGCCGTGCCGCACCGATGCCTCACGCGAGCCACACAGGCCGCCACGGCGGGCCGCATACGCGCCCAGACAGCGGGGAGTTGGTCGGGCTACTCGCCCTGCCCCGCCTGCGGGGCCTACGCCGCCGTAGCCTGCCCGGACAAGGCGGCACGGACCTTGGCCATACCCCTGGCCGTCACTCGCTCCCGACCGTCGTCTCTGGCCGTGTCGCGACCAGCCCCGGCACACGCCGCACATGCACCCGGCTCCGGCAGCGGGTCACGGCATTCGGCGCACTCAGCCATGCGG
Source organism: Kitasatospora sp. NPDC127111 (assembly GCF_042677465.1). NCBI lineage: Bacteria > Bacillati > Actinomycetota > Actinomycetes > Kitasatosporales > Streptomycetaceae > Kitasatospora > Kitasatospora sp. NPDC127111. The sequence goes on along the minus strand of NZ_JBHXTG010000014.1, from coordinate 130,788 downwards.
CGCTGCCGCGTCCGCGCGGCAGAGCGCTCGGCGGGCGGCATCTTGCGCTCCAGGCGGTTCTGGAGGACCTTCGCCGGCGAGTACACCACGTCCGGCAACCCGGCCAGCATCGCCTCCCGAAGGCCCTCCTCCGAGCCACCCCGCTCCAGCCACGACCGCACCAGCGGCGCCAACCCCGCAGCCTCGGCCTCGCCAAGAGGCAGCCGCCGCTCCGACCTGACCACACGGAGCAGAACCGCGGCCGCTGCCCGGGTCTGCTCATCCAGCTCTCCGCCGCTGATTCTCGTCGAAGAGTCGGGCTCGCCTTCCCGCCCTCCCTGCTCGAGGTCCTGCTCGGCCACGGTCACCGGGACGACCTCCGACGGAAGGGAGGGTTCTTTGACCAGGTTCTTTCCAAGAAGGGCGTCACGTTCTCCAGACTCCGATCCACCGGACGCCGGAATGGTGGCACCCGGCAGCACCTGCAGCTGCGGCGTGTCGAAGACATGCGCCTCGGAGCGGAGTCGGCCGTTGGGCAGCTGTACCACCTCGACCCGGTAGTACCCGAAGGCGCGCAGCTCACCGAGGGCGCTCTCCAACGCCTTCCGGCCCTGCGGACTGGAGTCCGCCATCTGCCGACAGGTCTCCCGCCACTCATCCGGCCGCGAGAGCAAGTCAACCAGCAACCCCCTGGCGGTGTACGACATCGCGCGGTTCTGCGCCAGGGTGTTCGGGATGATCACGAAGTTCGACGGATGCGGACTGCGATGGATACGCAGGGAGGTCCTCCTCATTGCCCGAGCTGGGCCAGTCCCAGCCCGGGGACGACGGACCATAGCCACGAAGGCTCCGCGAGTGAAGCCAACACCCGAGCGACCTTGATCACACCCAAGGTCATGTTCCTCCTCGGCTTGATTCGCGTTGACGGACATCGCTGATCAGGGGTTTCGACCCCGGAAGGATCACGTCCATCATGAAGAGCATGCGGAAAGAGAAGCCGCGTCCTCGGCGCTCGTTCACGCCCGTTCAGAGGTTCGCTGGGCCGGGACAGTCCGGTCCTGCTGGAGGTCGAGCAGTTCCTGGAAGAGGCCGTCGGGCTGCTCGGCGAGCTGGTCCCAGGTGCCCACCTGGACGATCAGGCCCTGGTCTACGACGATGATCCGGTCGGCGAGCTTCGCGTTTCCGAGGTTGTGGGTGACCAGCAGGGTGATCCGGCCCTCGGCGAGGTCGCGCAGCGCATGCAGGATCTTGTGCTCGGCGCGGGGGTCGAGATCGGAGGTCGGCTCGTCGAGGATCAGCAGGCCGGGCTGGCGGTAGGTGCGGTAGAAGGCGCGAGCGACCGCCGCGCGCTGCCAGCCGCCGCCGGACAGCTCAGCCCCGCCCTGCCAGCCCTGCGCCAGCAGGGTCCGCCAGCCCGAGCGCAGCCGGGCCACGGACTCATCGAAGCCGGTCAGCGCCGCCGCGTCTCGAACCGCCTGGTCGGGCTCGCCGTCGTGATGGCCGAGATGAACGTTCTCGGCCGCCTGGAGAGGCCAGCGGGCGAACTCCTGCGGCACACGGGCGACCTGGGCCCACATCGCGTCAGCCTCCAGGTCGCCGATCGGCACACCATCCCAGGTGATCTGGCCACCGCCCGGCTGCGGCAGGTAGAGGCCTGACAGGAGCTTCAGCAGGGTCGACTTGCCGGAGCCGTTCTGCCCGATCACCGCAACGACCTCACCCTGGTGGAGGGTCAGGTCTACGCCGCGCAGCGCCGGGGCCTGCTGCTCGCCGGGGTAGGAGTAGGTCAGGCCCGTGACCTCGATCCGCTTCGGCGGCTCGGGAACAACATCGCCCCGGGCGATGCGATGCCCGCCGGCCTCGTCCAGGAACGAGAAGAAGTCGTCGAGGTACAGGCCCATGCGGTACAGGCGGGCGCCGTTACCGACCATGCCCTGCACGCCGCCCACTGCGGTTCGCAGCGAGAACGTCGCAGAGCCGGCGGCAGCGAGTCCGATCCGGCCGGTGGAGACCAGGTACAGGAGTGCTCCCCACATCAACGCCGACCCGGCGCCGGTGGCCAGCGCGGCCAGCAGCGACACCCTCGCCGCCTCGCGCCCGGCCTGGTCGGTGACGGCGACGATCCGGGCCTCGGCCTTGCGGTACTTGTCCATCATGAACGGCAGGACCTGGTCGGAGCGGACTTGATCGGCGCGGCCCTTGTCGATCAGGTACCAGCGATAGATCCTCAATGCCTGCCGTTCGTCGCCGGTGGTGATGGCGGCGAGGTAGTGGATGCGGGCGGTGCGGACCGCGGCGATACCGGTGGGGACCGCTCCGAGCAGCAGGAAAGGCACCAGCCACAGGTTCAACGTGGCGAGCACTCCGGCTGCCGCGACGAGGGAGACGGTCGAAGCAATCACGTCCTGGGCGGACGTCAGCAGGTCCGGGGTGGTGGCAGCGCCCCGGTCGGCAGCCTCCCACCGTTCCCCGTAGGACGGTTCGTCGTAGGCGGCGAGTTCGGCCGAGCATCCGGCCTCGATCAGCGATAGGTCGGCTTCACGGTTGATCCGAGGCGCGACCCGGCCGGCCAGGGTCATCACGGTGATGCCCAGGACGGCGCGCAACCCGGCGGACGCGGTAAGGACCGCCAGCGAGGGGGCGGCGGCGCGAAGGTGGGCAGAGACCGGGCCGGGGCGGAGCAGAGCAGTCAGGGTGCCGGTGGTCGCGTAGAGGGCAAGCGCGCCGAAGACCCCGCTCGCGGCCTGGGCGAGCAGGAGCAACAGGGTGGAGCGGCGGTCGGCCTGCCAGGCGAGGGCGAGGGCGCGGCGGATCAGCTGGGGCAGGCGGCGCATCATCGCGCCGGTGGAGATGGACTGTCCGACGTCCCGACGCTTGTCGCCGGGGAAGCGGTATCGCAACTCCTCGTCGTGCTGCTCCTCGAGTTCGGTGCCGGGCCGCGTGTCGGCTGCCCTGGGCGGGGTCTGGCTGGTCTCGGTCACGTTGCTCCCTGGTTCGGCGGCTGGGCGGCAGGTGCGTGCGGGCAGGCCGGACCACCGGGGTTGCAGGGCGCGGTGGCGCCGGGTCTGCGGGCCCGGTGGCGGGCGTGTGCAGGTGGCAGCGGTGCCGGTCGGCAGGCTGCGGGAAGAGGGGCTGGCTGGTTGAGATCCTGATCCTGGCAGTACGCCGTCGGTGTGTTCGGCGTGTCTGAGGCGGGCTCACCCGATCCGGGTAAATACGCGTCCGCGTCGGCGGGTTGGTAGATGTCGATCAAGCAACTCCTGTGGGACGGCGGTCCGGCCGGCGATGCGCGCCGGTGGTCAGTGGCGGACGGTGGCCACGGTGCGGTTCATGACGGCCCACAGCCCCTCGCGGGACCAGCGGGTGATCTGCGGGAGGTGGTCGGAGATCACCGCTACCTCCGGCGTGTTGGGGGTCTCGGCGCTGAGGAGCGCCGGCAGCAGTTCCTCGGAGACATAGCTCCGATCGATCGGACCGACTCCGCCGGGCGGCAGGTCCGCCGCGGGGACCTCCTGCCGGTCCTTGTTCGGCCCGTGCTCGGTGGTGGCTCGGTCCGCGCCCGTCTGTCCCAGCACGGTCGCCGCGTAGTGGCCGACGTCCGTCATGTGGGCGTAGGTGAGGAGCCGGTCGGCCACGTCGTCGGGCCGCATGGTGCCGTCGGCGTTGAGGATCGAGCGGTTCAGCGCGTAGGCGCGGTCCGGCACGTTGTCCAGGGCGAGCGGGGCCCGACCCGCCGGCCAGGAGTTCCAGTCGCCCTGGATCAGGCCCAGCCGCAGGTCCTTGACCATGTTCGCCAGCAGCCAGCGGATCTGGTGCTCCCGTTGGTGGGGGTCGCCGAAGTCGCCGTGGACGCTGGCCACCGACACCTTGCGCCTGCTGCTGGCGCCGGTGGCGGGGTCGATCAGGTAGAGCCGCGCGGTGGCGGGGAGGTGCCGGATGCCTTCCGGGTAGGGCGTCCACTCCGGGTCGGGACGGAGCACCTCGGGGTCGAAGAACAGGGCGTTCCTCGATCCGGGACGGACGTTGGGCGGCGCAGGCACGTACGTCAGGCCCAGCTGGCCAGCGACCAACTCGGGCTGGCCTTCCTGAAGTTCCTGGAGGGTCAGCAGGCTCGGGCTGATACCGGTCTCCTGGGTGCGGCGCTCAAGCCACGCCAGGAACGCGTCCAGGTACCAGCCGTGCTGGATGTTCCCGCCGACGTGTTCGATGACGGTGGGGGGGTCAAGTGGCTCGGCTGCGGTGGCCGCAGGTGATGTGGTCATGCGGGATACCTCGTGGTGTCGGGTGCGGGTGGACATCGCGCCGGGGATGCGCCGTACCGGCTGCGGGGGTGCCCGTGCCGGGGGCCGGGAAGCTGACGCGATCACTGCCTCTGCTGCGGGTCGGGCGTGCCGGCGGAGGCGGCGTTGGTGATCACCTCGCTGGCCATAGCGAGCGCGGCGGTGATGCGGTCGTCGAGCTCGGCCGGCACCGGGGCGGCCCCCAGCCCGGCGCGTTCGGTGATCGCGGCCAGCTCCCGCTGCTGCGGCTCCGGCAGGTGGGCGGCGAGGTCGTGGCGGAGGAGGCTGCGGGCGCTGTAGCCCTCGGCGGCCTCCAGCGCCCAGCCGACGGCGTGCTGGTGGAGGTGGCTGGCGATTTCGGGTTTGCCTGCGGCGGCGCACAGCTCCGCGACGGCGAGCGTCACCTCCGTGTCGAACACCGGAATGTTGGTGGGCAGAGCGTCGTGGGCGTCGAGCATCGCGACGAGTTGGTCGCCACTCGCATTTCCGCCGATCAGCGCGCAGGCAGCGGCGAGGAGTTCAGCGACTACGCGCTCCCACGGTGCTTCCAGCGAGGTCCGGTCGAGCAGCATCCCGGCCAGCTCGGCACGGCCTTCCAGGGCCATGGCGACGACGGCGATCTGCCGGGCTTCGGACAGACCCGGTACTGGGTCGGGGTCGGCCTTGGTGTGCAGGTGGGCTTCCGCCCAGCGCCCTTCGCGGGCCAGGGCGCGGGCACCGTGGAAGAGGTGCGCGCCACCACTCATACACGTCGCCTCGGGCGAGCACGCTGCTGGTCAGGTCGGCGAGCGGGAGGCGCATCGCGGGAAGGTCCGCGTCGTGGTCCTCGCCGATTGCACGCGCAACCTCTTCGAACAGGTTCAGAGCGGCCTGTCCCCGGCCTTCGCGGATAAGGAGGTCGGCGGCGGTGACCTGGAGCTCCAGGGCCTGGCGGGCGTGCTCGGCGGTCAGCGGCCGGTGGGCGAGGTAGAGATGAGTGTGCAGGTTGCACAGCCCGTACGCAGAGCTGAGACTGCCCCGGTCGAAGGCGAGCACGGCAGCGCGGCGGTATACAGCAGTGGCGATGTCGGGGCCACGGGTCTCGGTGGCCTCCCGGGCGAGCTCGGTCAGGTCGTCGACGCGCTGCGTCAGCGGGGCTGCGCCGAGGGCAGGGCGGGGTACGAGCGGAAGGCGCCCGACACCGGCAGCGAGCGGTCCGGTCGGCAGGGTGCGGGGCAACGGGGGTCCTTCGGGTGTGGGAGCAGGAATCTGGCGTGGTGCGGATGTCGGCCCGGACGGGCCCACGGAATTCAACCGACGTCCCTTCCTCCGGCCCCGAGGCCGGCCTGAGCAAGGTGAAACGGCACTACGCGCGGCGGCGGGGTCAGCTGATGCTGGCGGAACCGCCAGGGGCGTTGGGTAGGTAACACCGGAGCGCGGCCCGGCCAGGACTGGTCGGGCCGGGCGCGGAGGAAGGAGCCGGGGTAGAAGTTCACCGCTGCGGTCACCCCCCGTCCCGGTGCGGCGCCCGGCTCCGCCAGGAGCCGATCACCGGGCGCCGGTGGCGGGCACGGCTACGCGGCGCGCTCGGCCCGGTCTCCGAGGCCATTACTCCGCTTTCCGCCTGGGCGGGGGGCTGCGTCCGGTCGGCTCCCACGTCGGTCTGGTACAGGTACCCCCACACGAACTCGCTGAGCCTGCGGATGCAGGACTCGCAGGCGGCCATGGGCGCGGTCGCGCCGGCGACGGTGACAGGGCCGATCCACATCACGCGCGTCCATTCGGCGCAGTACAGCCAGCACAGGCCGTCCTCCCACCTGTTGCCGTCGTCCGTAGCGGGCAGCTCGGGGCGGTCGCCGCGGGCCAGGGCCTCGATTCCCCGCAAGATCAGGGACGGGCTGTCGCGCGGGCTTTCGGGGAGTGCGATCACGTGGTCACCCGCCCGGCGGGCATCGCCGGGTCGGCGGCGGCCCGGCGGTCCGCCGCCCGTCCGGCCCGCCCGGTGGCCAGGGAGGCAGCGCCGACCAGGCGCAGCGCCGGGAGCTGGCCGCGACCGTAGGTGTCGAGGGTGACCGTGAGGAGCGTCCAGCCTCGCCGGACGCCGGCACGGGCCATCAGCCCGTCGTGGCGGACTTCGTAGCCGTCCGTGAACTGGCCGGGTGTGGCCAGCCACGTCGCCGTGACGCGACCGCCGCCGGGCAGTGCCCGCCGCACCGGCTCCTCGGGGCCCGGGTCGGGAGCACCGACCTCTGCGCGCAGGCCGTCCTCGTAGGTGGCGATCGTGCCGGTGTAGCACCGCGGGGTGCCGCCGATGGCCGCGGTGATCGTCGCGGGGCCGGGATGGTCGGCGAGGAGCAGGACCGCTCTCCGGGTGCGAGTCACGGTGTCGGCCGCCTGGTCGCCGAGCACCGGCACGGTGAGGGCGTTCATGTGTGTTCGGTCCTTCAATCAGTGTTCAGGGGTGGAAGAGGTCATGCGGGCCGGGGCGCGGCCGAGGCACCCGGGCACGGCGCGGCGCGGGCTCGCGGTGGAGGCGCGCGGGAGTGGGCAGTCGCCACCGGATTTCACCGCCCTTGCGGGTGAGCCCACGGCTCCGCATGCGGATCGACGCAGGCCGAGACGACGGATTGTCAATTCCTGTGCCGGAAGGTGTGGTTCGTCGTGCAATCCACCGGGTCGTTGTGGCAGGGTCAGCCGGGTGCTGCTCCTGGACTACGCGGACGTCTGCGATCACCGAGACTTCGACCACCTGACCGCTGGCTCGCTGCAGGCCCTGGCCGCCACGGGCGCGTCCGAGGAACACGCAGCGGCGTTCGCAGCGACGGCGCTGCGCAACCCTTCCACGCGGGCTGTGCTGGAACGCCTTGCCGGCCTCGACCTGCCACCGTGGTACCTGACGGCCGGATCGCTGTTTCAGACGGTGTGGAACGCTGCTGTCGGCCGGGCGGACCTGAGTGCGGGGATTCGGGACCATGACCTGTTCTTCTTCGACGAGGACATCTCGTGGGAGGCGGAGGACACGGTGATCAAGAAGTGCCTGGCGGCGGTCACGGATCTCGGCGTCGAGTTGGAACCGCGCAACCAGGCCCGGGTGCACCTGTGGTACCCGGAGAAGTGGGGCAAGGAGATCGCCCCGTACCGTGACCTGGCCGACGCGATCAGCTCCTTCGCGGCGACCAGCTGCTGCGTGGGCCTGTCCCTGGACAGCCGCGGGAAGCTGGCCGTGCACTCCACCCATGGCTTCGTGGACCTGTTCAACCTCGTGCTGCGACCGAACCCGCTGACCGTCGCTCCGCAGGCGGTGTACGAGGCGAAGGCCGAGCGGTGGTTGCAGGAGTGGCCGCAGTTGACCAAGCTGCCGTGGATGGAGCCCACAGGACGGTAGGCCCTCGTGGGTCATGTCGCTCTCGGGGCCGGCACGAACCGGCCAGCGAGTCGGCTCGGCCGGGCCTGACACGACGCGGGTCTGCTGGGGGCCAGGGTGTTCAAGCCAGCGACAGGGACAGGGCATCTAGGGCGCGTATCGGATTGTGATCAATCTTCGGGATTCGCCCCCACGGAGAGGCCTGATCCGATAGATCGTGTCGTGTGACGCGAGTGCAACTGACAGACGCTGAGTGGGAGTTCATCGGGCCGTACCTGCCGATCGGCGAGTACGGCCCGTACCCAGAGCGCCTTCGGCAGCAGTTCGAGGGCGTGATCTGGCGGTTCAAGACCGGTGGGCAGTGGCGGGAGATGCCGCAGGAGTTCGGCGCCTGGTCGACCGTCTCCAACCGCTTCCGGCAATGGCGGGACGCCGGCGTCTTCGAGGCTCTGCTGGAGGGCCTGATCGCGGAAGCCGCGAAGCGGGGCGAGGTGGATCTGTCGCTGGTCAGCATCGACTCCACCACCGCGCGGGCCCACCACGACGCCGCCGGGATGCACCTGAGCGGGGACGTGCTCACCGCCCTGGAGAAGGCGGCCGCCGAGGAGGAGAAGGCCAGGTCAAAGGGGGCGGCCTCGAAGCACAAAGCGGGCAGGACTCCGAAGCCGATCCCGAGCGCGACGAGCGGCGGCGCATCCGCCGTCGGCGAAGGCTCCGGCTGAAGGCTGCCCTTCTCGGACGCTCCAGGGGCGGGCAGACCAGCAAGGTCCACCTCGCCGCCGACCGCAAGTGCCGCCCGCTGGCGCTGGTCCTGACCGCTGGACAGGCCGCCGACAGCCCGCAGTTCATCCCCGTGCTCAAGAAGATACGGGTCCGCGGGCCCGTGGGCCGTCCCCGCACCCGGCCCGACGCGGTCGCCGGCGACAAAGCGTATTCGTCCCGCGGAAACCGCGCCTACTTGCGAAAACGCCGCATCAAGGCCGTCATCCCGGAAAAGAAGGACCAGGCCGCCAACCGAAAGAAGAAGGGCAGTGCGGGTGGCCGGCCCGTCGGCCACGACGCCGACCTCTACAAGGAGCGGAACACCGTCGAGCGCCTGATCAACAAGCTGAAGGCCTGGCGAGGCATCGCCACCCGGTACGACAAGACCCCGGACAGCTACCTCGCCGGCCTCCACCTCCGCGCCTCCATGATCTGGATCAAGGACCTGACGCGGCCCACCTTTTGATCACAACCAGATACGCGCCCTAGTGGGCCGGGGCCAGCGCCAGTCGCTCGATGCGGGCGGCGAGTTCGGGGTCGCTGGCGGTTCGGCCGAGGCGACAGCTGGTGAGGGTGCGCACCGCCGGGGCCTTGACGCCCCGCATGCTCATGCACAGGTGCTCGCCCTCGGCGAAGACGGCGATGTCGTCGGTGCCGGCGGCCTTCGCCAGATCGTGGGCCACGTCGGTGGTTATGCGCTCTTGGACTTGCAGGGTGTGCGCGTGGAGTTCGAGTTGGCGGACGAGCTTGGACAGGCCGAGGATCTGGGGGCCGGGGATGTAGGCGATGGAGACGGTGAGGCGGAAGGGCAGCAGGTGGTGTTCGCACAGGCTCCAGACGTCGATACCGCGGAGCATCACGAAGCCGTCGTTGGTGCTGTCGTGGGTGAAGGCGGTGCCGAGGCTGCCCGGGTCGCGGTTCAGGAACTCGGCCCACCAGGCGGCGGCGCGGCGCGGGGTGTCGGCGAGCCCTTCTCGGTCGGGGTTCTCGCCGAGGGCGATCAGGAGCTCGCGGTACAGGTACTCGACGCGGTCGGTGTCGACGGGGCTGCGGTCGAGGGCGGTTATGGACGTCACAGTGTCCCCCTTCTGGGCATGGCAGTGGGAGCCGCCGGCCAGGCGCTGGGGCGCGGCGGCGAGAGGGTGCGGTCAGAGGTGGGTGGCGGCGGGCAGTCGGCCCAGGATCGGCACGGCGGTGAACGCCTCGGCGTAGGCGGTGCCGATCCGTGCGCCCCAGAGCTTGCCGAGGTTTTCGGCCATGGGGCCGAAGTGGCTGGTGATCGGCTGGGAGGCGTGGGCGTACAGGGCCTGCATCTTGGCGGGGAAGGTGGCGGTCGCGTCGATGATGGTGTCGGCGCGCACCGGACCGTCCAGGGTGAGCGAGTTGTAGGTGTCGCAGGTGAAGACCTTGCGGGGGAAGCCGGTGACGATCACCGGCTCCGGTAGCGCCGCGAGGACCGCTGCGGCGACGGACCGGTGCTCGGGGTGGACGTCGTTCACCGGATGGGTGATGACGATCTCCGGCCGGATCTGCATGAGCAGGTCGTAGACCGCTGTGGCGTCGAGTGCGGGCAGCTGGCGGAGTTCGGTGCCGAGGATCGCGGCCCCGACAACCGCCTCGGCGTCGCGCTCCGCGTCTCGGTGCGGCACGGCAACGGTGACGGTGGCGTGGGCCGCGTGGTGGGCCAGGGTTGCGCCGCACCACAGTTCGGCGTCGTCGGGGTGCGCGAAAAGGCCCAAAATCGAGCCCGGGACGGGGGCACTCACCACAACTCCAGCTTCTCGACCACGTCGGCGGGCCGGGGAAGTTGGGGGCTGGGACGGCCGGTCAGGATGATCGGCACGTCGAGGTCCCGCGTCATCGTGATCATTGCGTGCCAGCGCATCACGTCCGCCCAGGCTGCGGTGATCGCGTCGCCCTTGGCGCCTGTGAGCCGTCCGGACGCGGGAAGGTCATGCAGCGGCAAGTTCTCGCGGAGGAGTTGGCCGGCGACCTTGGGGCCGATGCCGCGCACGCCGGTGATGTTGTCGGCCTTGTCGCCGGTCAGGGCTCTGAACGCCGGCCACTGCGCAGGGGTGACGCCGTAGCGTTCGACGACTTCCTGCGTGGTGATCAGCCTCCGGGTGGCCTTGCGGCTGCGGTTGATGATCCGGATTTCCTCGGTGAGGAGCTGGTAGTAGTCGGCGTCGCGGGACATGATGCGCACCGGCCGTGCGGGGGCGGCCCGGGTGGCGAGAGTGGCAATGACGTCGTCCGCTTCCTGGTCGTGGAGTTCGACCCAGCGGATGCCGTGGAGGTCGAGGCCCCTCTTCACGTCGGCGAGGAACTGGAGGGGCTTCAGGGCCTCGGGGGTGCTCTCCCGGTTGGCCTTGTAGTCCTGGTCCTCGGCAGCCCGGTCGGCGCTGCCGTGCTCGCCGTCGAAGACGACGACGACCTCTGGTGGGTCCACGTCGAGGTCGTCGCGGATCGTGGCGCGCAGCAGGGCGAAGAACGCGAACAGGCCGGTCAGTTCACGGGTCTTGTCGCGGGAGCGGATTTCGGCGGGGAAGCCGAACGTTCCGGCCCACAGCACGTTGAAGCCGTCGACGAGGAGCAGCGGCGCCGGGGCGGTGGCGGTTGCGGGCATCACGAGATCGCCTCCAGGAGAAGGTTGGCGATCCGGTGAGGGTCGAAGTCCATCGCCCGCCGGTACACGGCCTGTGTAGTCGCGGCGTACAGTATGTCATCTACCAGGAGGGTTCGTGCCGTCTCGTGGAGAGCGTCGGGACCGGCGTCGCGGGGCACGAGCAGGTGTTCGCCGTAGCGGGTCGGATCGATGAGGGCGGGCAGGTTGCCGACCCGGTAGGCGATGACGGGCGTGCCGACGCTCATGGCCTCCAACGCGACCAGGCCGAACGTCTCGCGGTGGCTGGGCACGATCACCGCGGCGGCGTCCGCCAGCCATGGCAGGACCTCCTTCCATGGGAGCGCGCCGCGCAGCCGTACGTGCGCGTGCCGAGCGGCCAGCGCCTGGCACCGCTCCAGCAGCGCGGCCTGCGAGCCTGTGGTGTCCTCGAAGCCCGCTTCGGCGAGCGCGACTTCGAACGGGCGGTCCCATCCGGCGGCGGCTTCGAGGAGTTCGGCGACGCCCTTCTCTGCGCCGAGCCGGGCCAGCACCCGGATGGGGCCGCCGCAGCGAAGTTCCGCTCGGCGATCGGGCCCTGGCGGCGCGATCGGGGGCTGGGCGAGCAGGGCGTTGGGCACCACGGTGACGTTCTCCGACCTCCAAGTGGCGAGTTCGTCACGGACGACAGCGGAGGGGACGATGACGTGGTGCGCGCGGGCCATCGCCGGGCCGGCGTCCAGGGTGGCGGGGCGGACGTGGGCGGCGAGGACGCGGCGCACGTGCCGCGGGAGGTGGCCGCGCAGGCGGCCGAGGCCCCACAGGGCGTCGGTGAACAGGACGGTGTCGATGCAGTGGCGGGTGATCAGCTCGCCGATCTGTCGCGCCAGCGAGCCGTCCTGCCAGGTGACGGCGTGTCGCAGGACCGCGTCGTTGCAGGGGAAAGTCACTCCGGTCAGGTCCAGGCGCTCGATAGCCACGCCCGGCAACGGGGCGGGCCCTGCGGGCTGGGTCGCGGCGGTGGCGATGACGGGCCGGTGCCCGGCCTGCGTGAGGCCCACGGCGAGGGCGGCGGTGGCCCTTTCGATCCCGGCGGGTGCATCGGGCGCCCAGGAGAGCAGGACCAGCAGCACTCCGTGGGAGGAGGCGGCCCTGTCCGCGGCTGTCGGGTTCGGGGTCACGGCGTGCGTACCTCCCTCGGTGCCGGGAGGCGGCGGGTTTCGCCGGTGTGCGGGGTCTCCCAGGGGAAGACCACCCAGTCGTCGACGTCCCAGATCCACCGGTCGGGGCCCTCGGCGCAGCCGATGTTGCGGCACAGCGCGAGCGTCCGAACCGCGGAGCCGACCGCGAGCCGGGGTGCGAGGGCCGTGGCGACGGCATTGAAGGTGGCGCCGGACCCTGCGATGTCGTCGACGAGCAGGACGGTGCGATCGAGAGCGGCGGGCAGGTCGGCGGGCAAGGCCACGGTGACGTGGCCGGTGGCCTGCTGCCACGGCTCGTTGCTGGTGTTGTGCCGGGCGGTGGCGGTGTGCAGCGGGACGCCCAGGTACTCGGCGATCACGGCGGCCGGCTTGAGGCCGCCGTTGGCGATGCCGATGACCGCGCTGACGGGCGGCGCAGAGCCGACCTTGGACTCGGCCAGGAGCCGGGCAGCGTCGAAGCACTGGTAGATGGTCGGCGCGTACGGTGCGGTCCGGGTGAACGTCCGCTGGGGCGGGCTTGTGGTCATGCGGCGCTCTCGGTGGTGGGCAGGCACAGGTCCTGCGGGCCTGTGACGGCGATCTGGACGGTGATGGCGGTCGCGCCGCCGGTGTTGCGCCAGGCATTGCCGTCGGCGCGCAGCACGGTGAAGCCGTCAGCCTTCGCGCGGGTCCGCAGGCGCAGCCGCAGGCCGTCGGGGACGTGCAGGTTGGCGACGGTCTCGGTCGCCTCGTCGTCGGTGAGCATCTGCTGCTGGGCGATGCTCTTGCCGTCACCGATGGGCAGCATCTGCAGGAACGTGACGCCGCCGACGCCGAGTTGGGCGGCACGGTCGAGAAGTTCCTGCGCCTCGTGGCGGTTGTCGCGCATCAGGACCATCTGGAACTGGACTCGCAGGCCCTCGTCGATCGCGGCGCGGGTGCCGGAGATCGCGCGGCTGTAGCTGCCGTCGCCGCGCCAGTGGTCGTGGGTGGCTTCGGTGGCCCCGTCCAGGGAAATGCGGATGCCGTCGAGGACGGGCGCGAGCTCGGCGGCGCGGCGGGCGAGGTGCCAGCCGTTGGTGGTGCAGCTGACCACCGTCCGGCCGCCGGCCCGGATGGCGCGGGCGACGTCGGGCAGATCGCGCAGCAGCAGCGGCTCGCCGCCCGACAGGTCCACGCCGAGGATGCCGGACTCGGCGATGTACCGGGCCATGGCCTGGCGTTCCTCCGCGGTGGACTCACGGACGGTCTTGTCGTCGAGGCACTGCGGGCAGGCGAGGTTGCAGCGCACGATCAGCGAGTAGCACATGCTCAGCGGCGCCGGCGGGTTGAGCTGGCTGAGCTTGGGCTCGGGCCAGGCGGCGACGTGCAGCTCGTCCAGGTCAACGCGGCCGGCGGGCAGCGGAGTCGGGCTGAGGTGATTGCTGCCCACGACGGGGTCGTGGACGACGGTGTAGCCGTCGATGGGAGCGGCGGCGAAGGTGCGGATCATCGGGTGATCACCTCTGCATCGTGGAGGAGCGTCTCGGTGGCGGTGGTGAAGGTGCGGCCTCGCCCGGTGGGGGCGGCCTGGGCGAGCACGTGCCGGTAGTGGGCGAGGGTGGCGGGCCAGGCGGTGAGCTTGGTCAGCCACTGGGCGTCGGCGTCCTGCGGGTCGAGGTGATAGCCGACGGCCTGGCGCAGTGGGACGACCAGGCAGCGTGCGGCGATCAGCGCGGCGCCGAGGTGGGTGTCCTCCATGCCCCAGCCGAGGCGGCCGAACTCGGGGTCGAAGCCGCCGACGTCCACGAATCGGTCGCGCGGGACGCCGAGGAGCGCGGTGACGGCCATCCTGGGCAGGTCCCAGTCGTAGTAGAAGCGGCCGTGGCCGAGGTTCTGGAAGTCGTCGGTGGCATCCAGTGGCCGGCCGTCCAGCTTCTCGGTGAGGGTGAGGCCGGAGTACGGCAGCACGGTGTTGGTCGGCGGGGTCCAGGTGACGCGGTGGTCGGCGGACAGCTGTGGCGGCCGGTCGGGGATCACCGGGCCGCACGGCGTGTTCTGGTGGGGAAGGTTGTGGCGGAAGCCGGTGAGAACGGTCTCGGGCCGTGCGCGGGCGGCGAAGTCCGCGAGGACGTGGCGGGGCAGCACCATGTCCGAGTCGAGGAACAGCAGGTTCTCCGCCTGGGCGAGGAGGGCTCCGGCGTTGCGTGCGCCTGCCGAGCCGGAGCGGCTGGCGAGGCGGACGGCAGTGGTGACCGCCGGGTGCCGCCTGGCGACGTCGAAGGTCGCGTCGGTGGATGCGTCGTCGACGACGATGACCTCCACTTCGCCGGCGGTGTCCTGTGCGTTGAGCGCGTCCAGCACTGCGGGCAGGGCGTAGGCGGTGTTGTGGGCGGGGATCACGACCGACAGGGCACGGCCTTCAGCGGCGGTCGCCGGTGTGGGCTGGTGCCAGCCGAGTCCGGTGCGCCCGTGGAAGGCGGCGGTAAGCCAACTGTGGTCATTGGTACGTGCCTTCAAGAGCTCTGCGAGCGTGGTAGCGGTCATGGCCAGCTCCATTCGTCGAGGACGGCGGCGGCCTCGGCCCAGCCGCGTGGGTCGTGGACCCAGCGCAGGGCGGGCCGCTCGGGGAGGGCGAGCAGGTCGGTGAGCGGGACAAGGTAGGCGGGTTCAAGCACCAGCAGGACGCGATCCGGGACGCCGAAGGTCTGGAACCCCTGCTCCAGTTGCTCACTCACCAGATGGCGAAGCGCCTCGGCGCGGGCGGGTGTCAGCTGCCGGTCGTAGGGCGCCAGCATCGCGTCCGCGCCGATCAGGCCGTGTTCGGCCGACAGGAATCGGATGCGCTCTCGGGCATGCCGGTGGCCGCCGAACCGGGTCAGCAGGTGCGGCGCGATCCCGCCGGTGTACCTCTCCAGCGCGGGCAGGGGCCTGCGGTCCGGCGCCTTTCGGCGGGAGCAGCCCGCGATCAGCAGGTCCCACTTCATGCTGCCCTCACCACCCGCACGCCGATGCCAGCGGAGGCCAGCTCGGCCGGCGCGGCGTTGAGGAACGTGCAGCGGGCATACAGCGACAGTGAGTTGAAAGAGCCGCCGCGGATCACGAAGCCGCCGCCGATGGTCGGTGTGGAGGTCCACTCCCAGCAGTTGCCGGCCATGCCGAGCAAGCCTTCGGGGGTCGCACCGTCAGGGTAGGCGGCCACCGTCGTGGTCCGGCCGGGGCCGCCACGGAGGTTGGCGAGGTGAGGCGTCGGTTCCTCGCTGCCCCAGGGGTAGGGCCTGCGGTCGGCTCCGGATGCGGCCCACTCCCACTCGGAGGAGCGGGGCAGCCGCCCGCCGAGTTCGGCGGCCAGGTGCGCCGCCTGCGCGTGGACGACGCCGGTCAGCGGAAGGTCACCGCCGCGGTGTCCGGCCTGGTGGAAGGTGACGGGGGCGGCCGTCCATTCGAGGTCCGGGATCGTCACCTGGCGCTGCCGGTCGCCGAACAGGCAGGTCCCCCCTGGGATGGGAACCCACGCCACCTCGCGGGAGAGTGCCGGGTTCATGGTGTCGTCTCCCTTCATCCGGCAATCAGGAACAGGTCTTCGGCGTTCACCCCGGCGCGGACCTGACTCTTGTCCGGGTGGGGCTGGAGTCCGCATCCGGCGAGCGCCTGGCTGACGGCGGTCATCGCCTCGCGGGCCTTCTCCTCGGTGGAGCAGAACACGCAGTAGTTGTCGGCGAACCGCACCACCCGGTGGCCGGTGAGGGCGGCGTCCGCTCGGGACAGGCGCAGGTTGATCAGCAGCGGCGCCAGCGCGGTGCCCGGCACGATCGGGTACGGCAGCGGCTCCAGCACGCTGCGGAAGTACCGCAGGAAGGTGCCGTCGGCGACGTGCTCGGCGAGCCAGTCGGTCACCTCGGCGGCGCTCGACCCGGCAGAGGTCTGGCGCACGTCCACGTCCGCCACCCACCGGTACCCGGCGCTCAGGTGCCGCTCCGCGTCCCGCAGCGCGGTGATCCGGTTACGGCCGGCGCGATAACCGGACACCCAGTCGGCGAACGCCCGCTGCTCCAGAACCGGTTCGATGGCGTTGCGCATGGCCCGCTGCACCACCCGGTCCTCCGTCGTGGGGATCACGGCGGTGAACACCTTGCCGGTGTAGGCGGTGATCTCGACTTCCCGCACCGGCCCCGGGGTCCAGGTACCGGCGCGCAACTGCTCCGCGATGGCCTCCAGGCGGGTGGGCAGCCCGATGCGGAACTTTGCCCAGCTGATGCCGTCGGCCCCCGCCGTGCCTCCGCGCCGCATGCAGGCCCGCGCCGCGCGCTGCAGATGCCGGGGGTCGACAAGGAAGGACATGAGCGAATGGGCGCGCGGGACAGCGGAGTTGGGTATGATGGGCACAGCCCGAGTGGCAGGCAGGTTCCCGCTCCCCCCTTCACACGCTTGGCCGCTACCCAACACGCGCGGCCTCGGGGAGCTGGAAGGACCGCCCCGCTCGGGCGTCGTGCTGTTCTCACCGGCCACGAGCGTCCTCCCACAGCAGCACGTGCAGTCGGCTGCCGAGGTTCCAGCCGCGGGCGAGCACGGGGTCCGCGAGCGCGCGAAGACGGTCGATGATCACGCCGCTGCGTGTCCCTTCGGGCATCACCCAAACCTCACCGAAGCCGTACTCCTCCACGAGGGCGGCGATCTCGTCCAGCTCCGCGAGATCGCTAACGACGAACTTGAAGCGAGCCTTCCCGGATGCCTGCAAGGCGCGAAGCGCCATGCCCCTGATGGGCTGGTCCGTCGGCGCCGCAAAACCGGACAGCTTCGGCGAGACGTTGAACGCCTCGACCAGCTCCACCAGTTCGGGCAGCGGCGCGATCGTCCCGTTCGTCTCGATCTCCACCTGCCGGCCCGGGAGCAGTTGCAGCAGGCGCACCAGCTCGGCCTGCTGGATCAGCGGCTCACCACCGGTGATCACTACCCGGCTGGTCAGCCGCGCAGACACCCACGCCGCCAGGTCCTCGACACTGTGACGGGTCGACACCTCAGCCGGGTCGAACCGGTTCCAGTCCCACGTGTACGGAGTGTCGCAGTCGGGGCAGCGCAGATTGCACCGGGACAGGCGGACAAACAGGGATTCCTGTCCGGCGGTCGGGCCCTCTCCTTGGAAGGTCGGGCCGAAGCACTCGGCAACGAGCAGGCCCCTGCCGATGGGCACGGCCACGGTCGCGCTCACCGCTCTACCTCGAACTGCGCCCAACTGCTCGCGGTCTCCGAGACCCGCACCGCGGCGAGGCGGCCGGGCACGCCGGGCTCGACGTTCTCCACGAACCAGCCGGCCAGGTAGGCGGCCAGGTTCTCCGAGGTCGGCACGAGATCGGGCAGCACCTCGTTCAGGACCTGATGGTCGAGGACGCTGTCGATCATCGCCTTGACCGGCGCCAGGTCGCCGAAGTCGCTGACGAATCCGGGTCCCGTCAGCTGGTCGGCGGTCAGGATGAACTCGGCCTCGTAGGAGTGGCCGTGCATCCGAGCGCACTGGTGCCCCGCGGGCAGGCCCGACAGCTGGTGCGCGGCCTCGAACCGGAACCTCTTGCCGATCCGGTACCTCCCCCTCAGCGCGGTCACGCCCCTACCTCCGGGCGGACGTAGACGGTCGGGTCGGCGACGCCGGCCAGGGAGAACGCCTCGATGCGCTCGGTGCAGGTGCCGCAGGTCCCGCAGTGCACCTCGCCGCCCCGGTAGCACGACCAGGTGTCAGCGAACGGGACTCCCAGCGCCTGGCCCGTCTCGACGATGTCGGCCTTCGTCAGGCCGATGAACGGGGCCAGCAGCTGGAACTCGTTTGCGAGGAAGCCCTCGTTCCCGGCCCGGGTGACGGCCTCGAACTGGTCGAAGAACTCGCGGCGGCAGTCCGGGTAGATCGCGTGGTCACCGCTGTGGGCACCGAAGGCGACCGCGTCCGCACTGGCGGAGACCGCCGCGGCGACCGCTATCGACAGCATGATCGTGTTGCGGTTCGGCACGACGGTGCTGCGCATGTTGTCCGCGGTGTAGTGGCCGTCCGGAACGGGGACTGCGGGGTCCGTGAGGGCGGAGCCAGTGAACAGTTTGCCGAGCCCGCTGAGGTCCACGATCTCGTGCGGGGCCTGGAGGTGCTTCGCGATGCGGCTGGCGTACTCCAATTCGGTGCGGTGGCGCTGGCCGTAGTCGAAGGACAGCAAGGTGACCTTGCTTCCCTGGCCGACGAGCCAGTAGGCGACGGTGGTGCTGTCGAGCCCACCGGACGCGATCACTACGGCGTGGCTGGGCGAGGTCTTGTTGTTCATCTCCATACTTTCGGTAGTTCTCCGCGTGGAGGGCGGAGAGGTTCTGGCCGGGCAACTTGTAGGTCTGTGTCGCCGGTTGGTTGCCGCTGCGGGAGTTCGTGCGGCTCGCCACTGATACGGGGCAAGCTGCGAGCTACGGGTGTGCGGTCGAGGTGGCTGGCGCTCGGCTCCCCCGCCCCCACCTGACCCGGGGTGCTGCGCCAGCGGTCTGAAGGCCGGATTGCCCGGATGGCTCAGGCGGCCCGCCGGTCAGTGGCTGCCAGGGTGGGGGCCACCTGCGCGCGTTGATCCGACGGGGAAGCCGGACCAGGCACCCCGCCGCCCTCTGGACGGACGTCTCTCTGCGCGCGGACAGCACGTCGTGTGGGCGATGGACGTCCTGGTCCGCGGTGCTCGCGGCGAGGCTGGAACTCGCGGGAAGGGTGACGTTGAGTTCGAACCAGACTGCACGCAGGAGTTTCCCGTCGTCGCCGGCCAACACCTCCGAGCCGATCTCGTCGGTGATCGTCTCGACAATGAACAGGCCGCGTCCCGACTCCGCGTTCGAGTCCGTCGCAGCAGTGGACCGGGTGGCCGGGATCTGGCGGGTGCGGCACGGGTTGATGACGGTGACGCGCAGTCTGCTGCTGGCGCGGTCCACGGTGACCTCGACCCGCAGGTCTTGGCTCGCGTCTTCCCTGCCGACCCCGTGCGTGAGGGCGTTGGTGACGACCTCCGACGCCGCGAGACGCATGGTGTCCAGCTGGTCGGGGGTCAGCGGCAGGCCGCTCAGTTCGCGGAGGAGCTTGTTGCGGACTCCGCCAACGCAGGCGTGCGTGGCGGGGGTGGTGAATGAGGTGATGACGTTGTGCATGGCAGATCCTCCGGGCCGGTCTGGTGGTGCGGCTGGGGGCGAAGCCGGCGAGGTCCCCGCCCGAGTTGATGGTGCGAGGTCGTCGCGTGCTCAGAGAGGGTCGCGGGATGGTCGGTCTTCCGGCAATCAGAAGAAGTTGGGGTTGCGAGCCGAACTCACTGCCTTGGGTCCTCACCGGCCCCCAAACCCGTAACTAGTTGCGGTTTATGGCTCACCATCAGTGAGTTCGCCTACTACGCTGACGGCATTGCGGTCCCCAGGGAGGTCGTCCAATGCCGCACAAGCCGTCCTGTGCCGCGCGGATCAGAGCGACCGCCGCGACGAGTAGCTGGACGCTGGACAGGACGGTCGCGGCGATCGTCGAGTGCTGTGGTGTCAGTCGGCTGCGCGCGCATCGCCTTGCCCGTGGGTGGACACTCCGTCACGCGGTCGACGAGTTGCGTCGGCTTTGTGCTCGGGACGGCATTCCTCAGCCCGGCGTGGACGAAGACCAGTTGGCCGCGTGGGAGAAGGGCCGGATGCCTCGCGGCGGGACCATGGACCTGCTGTGCCGCCTGTACGAGACAGATGCACAAGGGCTCGGACTGGCGGGTGCCTACCATCCGGATACGCAAGCACTGCCGCCGGCTCGCCCGGCGCCACTGCAACAGGCAAGCCCCGGGCCTACGGCGCTGGGCCTTGCCGATCCCGTCAACGAGGCCATCGAGGCGTACCGGCGCGCACTGGACAGCACGCTGGCCAGCACTACCGCCAGCGCCACACACCTGGAGGTCTTGGACGAACAGGTCATGGACCTTCGCCGGGTCTACATCTCCGCGTCGCCGGCCGAGATGCTGTTGCGGCTCCTGCGGACGCTCGAAGAGGTCCGGCTGCTCGCCAGCGACCGACAGCCGGCAACGGTCCAGGTACGGCTGTCGGAGATGATCGCGGTGCTGGCCACTCTCGTGGCCGATGCGCTGATGAAACTGGGGCGCCTCGACCAGGCCCGGATGTGGTACGGCACCGCGCGAGCAGCGGCCGATGATGCCGGCGGAATCGAACTTCGGTCCCGCGTGCGGGTTCAGGCCGCGATGCTGCCGTACTACTACGGGCCTCTCGAACGTGCAGCAGGCCTGGCACGGGACGCCAGGCTGCTGAATCGCGGCCGGGCCACGTCGACCGGGGCCTTCGCTGCCGCAGCCGAGGCTCGGGCTCTGGCGAGGCTCGGCGATGGCGAGGCAGCGCGCACCGCCATCAGCCAAGCACTCGATCTGTTCGAGCGTGCCCCGGCAGGTCCCGATGACGATGCGTGGGCGTTTCCCCGGCGTCGGCTGCTGCTCTACCTGTCGGGCGCGTTCACCGCCCTTGGTGAGGTTCAGGAAGCACTTCGCGTGCAGCAGGAGGCGCTGGCGCTGTACCCCGATCGGACCGGCATCGACCCCGCACTGCTCCGGCTCGAAGAAGCGATGTGCATGGTCCACCAGCGGAGTGCCGAGGAGGCGTGCCAGCTCGCCAGCAGCACCTATCTGGAGGTTCCGGAGGAGCTGCGGACGGAGATCCTGGGCGTGCGCACCATGGAGGTGATCCGCATACTGCCAGTCAAGGTCCGCGAGACTCGTGCGGCTCGGCAGCTCGGTGAACTCCTCGCCCTGCCCGCCAGCCGGATGTGACAGGATCGGCTCCGTACCGGCAGCCTTACGGGTATGACTGTTCCGGGAACCCGGATCGGCGGATTCGCCGAGTCCGAGGTGTTCGCCGTCCTCGAAACCGCCTGCCGTCGAGTCGGCATCGACGCGGCCGACGCCAAGCTGCTGCGAGGCCACACCAACGCCGTCTACCTGTTGGCGTCTGCTGGCGCCGTCGCCAAGGTCGCCAGAGCGGGGACGGCGATTGACGATGTCTGCCGGACCGTCGAGCTGGTTCGGTGGTTGATGGACTTGGAATTCCCCACCGTCGAGCTGCTGCCCGTTGAGCAGCCGGTTGTGGTCGGGCAGCACGCCATCACTTTCTGGCGGCATCTCCCCCAGCCCCAGCGACCCGTGCCGGCGGTCTCCCTCGCCGAGCCTCTGCGCGCCCTGCATCAACTTCCCCATCCTCCTTTCGGGGTCCGCCTGCTTGACACCGTCGCTGCCATCCGGCGCTCCATCGGCGTCACGGTGGCACTGCCGTCTGCTGATCTCGCTTTTCTCAGCGAGCGCGTGTCGGCACTCGAATCGGCTCTCGACAGCGTGGAGTACCTGCTCAAACCCGGTCTTCTGCAGGGTGATCCGCAGCATCGGAACGCGCTGCACTGCGGTGGCGGCGCCGTGCTGTGCGACTGGGACACTGCGTGCTTCGGCGCGCCCGAACTCGATCTCGTGACAGTGGAGATCCACTGCCGGAGGTTCGGGTACGGTCGGGCCCACTACGAGGCGTTCGTAGACAGGTACGGCTTCGACGTCACCGCGTGGGACGGCTACGCGGTCCTCCGTGATCTCCGCGAGCTTCGGATGGTGACGACGAACGCCAAGCGGGCGCCCGCCGGAAGCAACACCCTGGCGGAGGTCCGGCAACGCATCGACGGACTTCGCCGCGCCGATGCCGGGATGCTGTGGAACATCCTCTGAGGAAGGTCACCGGCCGGGTAGCTGAGGCACGGCCCTCGGCATTTCGGCGACTACCCTGCCGTTCGGCCGCGCACTATCACCAGCCGGATGCCCGCGCCGACAATCTGCCGACGGCGCCGGGCGGCGTCCGTTCTGACCCCCAGGTGCGATTCCGTGGGCAGGACCACGGCGTACAAATCGTCCTCTCGGGTGATCCGAGCGACCACGTCGTCGAGGCCGGCACCGTCATTGGTGATCACTTCGACGAGGTTCAACTCCCGGAAGCCACAGAACTCTCGCAGGACATCCGAGAGCGCCGCTTTCCGCCCCGGCGTCCCGGCACCCGGGCTTCGCAGGAGCCCGATGACGCGCGGCGGCGGGATGGCCCGCTGTTCGGTCAGCACTTCGTCGCCTCTCCTCCCGGCAGATGAATCGCTCTTCGTCGCTGAAGTCGAGACTGCCGCAGCGCGGCCGTCGGCGGGAGCACCTAGCGTGGCAGTTGCGTGGCAGTTTTGACGCACAGCCAGGTCGCGGGGTGCTTCGATGGTCGCCGAGCCAGGAGGTGGTCATGGCGCCGGTGGGTGAGTGGACCGGGGTGGAGGCGCGGGCCCTGCGGGAGGCTAGCCGTAGGAGCGTGCGCGGCTTCGCCGCTGAGCTGGGTGTGGCGGTGCGCACGGTGACGAACTGGGAGCGGCTGGGTGCCCAGACGCGGCCGCGCCCGGACACGCAGGCGATCTTGGACACGGCGCTCAGTCGCCTCGACCCGGCTGGGGTGCTGCGGTTCGAAGCGATCTTGTCTCGGTCCGGTCGCTCCACGGTCGCCGTCGTCCAGAGCGGTCCCCACGCGTGGGACTACGAGACGTGGACCGAGGACATCGAGCGCGCCATCACCGCGGCAAGCCGACAGGACTTCACGGCCGCGTCCAACCTGCTCGAACGGTGGCGAACGCGGTGGTCGCCCGGGGAGCTGGATGACCGGGGCCTCTACCTGTTCGCACGGACGACGACTCTGGCCGGCGACTTGCAGCGCGACCGGGGGGTGCTACTCGGACCGTGGTCGGCAGCGCGGTCCTACGCGGACGCGAAGGTGGTGTTCAACCAGCTCGGTATCCCCCGCCGGGTCGCGCAGCTGGACTTATCGCTGGCGGTCATCGCGGAGATGTCCGGTGACCTTCGCGGTGCCGCGTCACGCTACGAGGAGCTGTCCCGCGACGGGCGGCTGAGCGGCCGGGACCAGCTCCGGGCGCAGCTGTGGGTGGGCACCGCGCTGGACAAACAGGGTCTCCATGGGGAGGCGATGCCGCTGATGGCGTCGGCGATCCGGGGGTTCGAGGCGGTCGATGAGCAGGAAGATTGGGCGACTGCGCACCAGAAGCTGGCACTCGCGCACCGCGGCGCCGGGAACCTCGGGGAGGCCACGCGGTTGATCTCGGTGGCGCAGTCGGCCGGCGGCGGCACGTCGCCGTTGCACCAAGTGCGGCTGGCCACCGCACACGGGCATGTCTTGCTGTCCGACAGGGCGACCGTCGATGAAGGACTTGCGGCGCTCGGTAAAGCGGCGGCCACGGCCGCCACGTACGGTATGAGCCACCAACTCCGCAGCATCGAAGGCATCCGCAAGGGCTTCGAACGAGGAGGTGGGAACACCAAGTTCAGGTAATCAGGAGAGAAGAGTTACGTGACAACGACGAAGCGCGAGATCACAGACCAGCAGTGGGCGGACACCGCGCTGCTCTGGGACTACCAGCAGATGAGCCACGATCCGCGGCCGTGCGACGTCGCGATCGGGCTTGGCTCCCACGACCTCGGAGTGGCGGCCGAGACCGCCGACCTGTTCCTGCGCGGCCTGGTGAAGCAGATCGTGTTCACCGGCGGGCCGAACCCGTCCCGGCCGGACCACTTCCCGCGAGGTGAGGCCGTGCACTTCGCCGAGCACGCCATCTCCCTCGGAGTGCCTGAGAACGCGGTGTTGATCGAACCGAAGGCCCGCAACACCGGGCAGAACATCGCTTTCTCCCGCCAGATGCTGGCCGACGCCGGGATGGTCGTGTCGTCGGTGCTGCTGGTGTCCATGCCGTACATGGAGCGGCGGGCCTACGCCACGTGCCGCCAGGTGTGGCCCGAGGTGGACGCGGTGTGCGCGTCCACGCCGATGGACCTGCACGACTACGTGAAATCGATCGGCGACGACCAGCTCGTGATCGACAGCCTGGTGGGTGACCTCCAGCGGGTCATCGAGTACCCGAAGCTCGGCTTCGCCGTCGCCCAGGAGGTACCGGAGAGGGTACACGATGCTTACCAGCGGCTCATCGATGCTGGGTTCACCAGCCGACTTCTCGCCTGACCAGCCGCCCGTCGCGAGCGCGGGGCCGGTGTGTGCGATCCACCAGCCGAACCTGCTGCCGCGGCTGTCCACGGTGGCAAAGATCTTCGCGGCGGACGTGTGGATTGTGCTGGACGACGTCCAACACAACCGTCGCGACTACCAGCACCGTGCCCGCCTCGGCTTCCTGCACGGCCAGGCCACCCGCTGGTTGTCCTTGCCCACCCACCTGCCAGCGGGCCGCGCCACTCTGATCCGGAACGCCCGCCTGGTCAACCCGGCGGGCAGCCGCCGCCGGGTGGAAGGCGTCCTGCGGGAGCAGTACCGGGCGTCGCCGTTCTGGCCATTGTTCGCGGAGCAGCTGCGCCCGATGCTCGACCTGTTCGACGTGACCGACCGGACCGCCGAGATCACCCAGGCGTCCACCATGCTGCTCCTCGACACCCTCGGCTGGACCGGCCAGGTGGTTCGCAGCAGCGAGCTGCCGGCCGGGGCCGGCCGCACCCAGCGGCTGGTGGACCTGTGCCGGGCGGTCGGCGCGGACACCTACCTGTGCGGTACCGGCGGTAGTCGGTATGTCGAACCGGGTCGGTTCGCTGGCGCCGGGATCGAGCTGCGGTGGTTCGCAGCGCCGGGCACCGGGGTCTGGGCTGACTCCCGGTCGGTCAGTGCGGTTCACGCACTGTTGCTCCAGGGCTCTGCCGAAGTGCGGCAGCACCTCGAAGCCGCGCGGTCAGGATCACCGGCCGTGGTTCCTCCGACCCGGCCGCACATCCTTCCCACCCCCAGTCCGCGCATAGGCCGCTTCGACCTGCCCGCCCCACCACGCCGATGACCGTCTCCTGGAGCCCAAGGAGCACGCTTCGTGATCAACTACGACCTGCTGGCCCGCCAGGCGGTGGATGATGGCTTCGACAAGCTCGCCGGCGGGACCGTGGTCCGCAACCCGGCCTGACGGGTGATGCTGCTACGCCGCCGTCCGGACGATGTCCTACCCAGAACTGGGGCTACCCGGCGGGCGGACTCAACTACGGTGAGGATCCGCTGCAAGGCGCCCTACGGGAACTGGTCGAGGAGGGCGGCACCCGCAATGCCGCCCTGGAGTGGACCGACCCCGCTACGCCGCCGATCGTCCTGTCGCGAACGTCCGGAATCTCATCCGTCACCGTTCAACCGAGGGCGGTCGCCATTCACCCAACCCACCGCCGAGGTGCGGATCGAAACGTCGACGGGGCCGACGGCCCAACGGCTTGGGACAACGACCAACGCGCCGGACGCCACGGTGGGCCCTCCGACTCCGGAGAATAGAGCCAGCACTCTGCATTGAGTGTTCACGGATTCACGCCACTGCAGCGGCGGCCCCCATAGCACAAGATCGGCTCGATACGTCGAGCCATCCACCACGAACACTCTGCATGTGCCCACCGATCGGTGTGCATCTCATTCGTTCGCATGGGTGGAATGCAGCATGGAACCGCGCAAGCGCGCCCTGATCGGAGTCCGGCTGTCGGTAGCCACCGATGAAAGTACGTCGCCGGCGCGCCAGCGCGAAAAGGGCCGGCTCATGGCCCAGATGAAGGACTATCAAATCGTCGGCTACGCCGAGGATCTGGACGTCTCTGCCACGAAGTTCCGGCCGATCGATCGTCCACAGCTGGGCGATTGGATGAAGAATCGCCACCACGAGTTCGACGTCATGATCTTCTGGAAACTGGATCGGATCGTCCGAAGTCCGGCCGACCTTTCGGACATGATCCGCTGGTGCGACGAGCACCGCAAGAACCTCATCTTCGTCGATGACACATTCGACCTCTCCAGCGATCTGGGGGAGGCGATGGCCTACATGGCTTCCGTATTCGCCCGAATGGAGGCACGGAAGATATCCGCACGCGTCGCGGATGCCCACCGCTTCCTCAAGGGGACACGTCGCTGGGCCGGCGGCCGACCGCCCTACGGGTACCGGGTCGTCCCGCTGGACAGTGGCGGGAAGGTTCTTGAGATCGACCCGGTGACGTCCGCCATCGTCCGGGAGATGTACGGCTGGGCCATCACCGGGATATCGCAGAGCGAGATGGCCCGCAGGCTGAGCCAGCGAGAAGTGCCGACACCGCGGAACTGGATCCGGCTGCAGAACGGCCTACCCGTCACGCCGGCCCGGTGGAATCCTGCGTCGATCGGGAAGATCCTCACCTCGCCCGCCTGCCTCGGCCTGAAGATGACCGGCGGGTCCACGGGATTCCACAGGATTGTCTACGACGCGCAAGGAGATCCCGTTCGGGCCGCCGACGCGATCCTCACTCCAGATGAGTGGCAGCTCCTGCAAGCGGTTCTCGAGGCGACACGCCCCACTCGAAAGAAGCGGGTGAATGAGTCCTATCCGTACCTTGGCTCGGTCTTCTGCGCCAAGTGTGGACATGTGGCTTACCGCTGGATAAACCGGGTGGGAGGAACGGAGTACGGGTACTACCGGTGTGGCGTCACCGCCGGCAGTTCCGCGAAACGGTGTAACACTGCAGCCCCCATGGACTTCGTCGAGGAGCAGTTCAACGCCATCGTCGCCCAGCTGTTCTCGGCCGTTCCGGTCGTCGAGCCCATACCACCCGGTACTCCTCTGGATAACAGCGAGACAGTGGAATCCATATCCAGGGCAATGACGGATATCCGGGCCGAGAAGGACATGGGCCTCTACGAGTACGAGGGCGGGAAGGAGGAGTATCTTCGCCGTATCAACGGGCTGGCAGAACGTCGCAAGACTGCGGCGCAAGCGGCGCACGTGAGCCCCAGGACATTGCGCCCCACTGGATCGACGTTCGCTTCGGAGTGGGCCAGTAGCGATATCGCTGGCCAGCGGCAGCTCCTCCTGAAGTCCAAGGTGAAGGCCTACATCTGCCGGAACTCCCTCAGTTTTCTCTTCCCCGAGGACCTACGGAAGGAGCTGATCGCTGCCTGAGCGTTCCTCGGGTGCACCGCGGAGATCGGGGTCGCCGGGCCTCAGTCGGCCATCAGGACGGCAACACCGGTGATTCGGTCGGCGGCCAGGTCGGCGAGGGCCGTCGGTGCCTGGTCCATGGGGTAGGGCTGGACATGAACGGTGGGTCGGTGGCGGGTGGCCTCGGCAAGGTAGGCGAGGCCGTCTGCACGGGTGTTGGCGGTGACACTGCGCAGGTTCCGTTCCTGGAAGAGGTGTTGTTGGTAGTTCAGGGTTGGGATGTCGGTGAGGTGGATGCCGGCGACGGCGAGGGTTCCGCCTCGGTCAAGCGCCGCCAACGCGACAGGGACGAGGTCGCCGACCGGAGCGAAGAGGATCGCCGAGTCGAGGGCTTCCGGCGGAGCGTCGTACGCGCCACCCGCGGAGGCCGCGCCGAGATCGAGAGCCAGTCGACGGGCTTCCTCCGCTCGGGCCGCAGGCTACGACCTCGACGAGTAGGTCACCCGCTCCGATCGCAGGCAATGGGCGTTCAACCAGGCGCAGTGGTCCCTCGGCGGCCGGCGCGGTGTGGTCGACGATCCAGGCGGTGGTGGTGGCTGGTGTCGGACGGGCAGGGGCTGACATCTCCGTGCGTCCTTACTCGGCTGCTGGGCGTGGGTACGACAACTCGGACGTCATCGGATCAGTGCAGGTGGCTGTCCGGGCCGATGGTGCCGATGCGCCGACCACTGATCGTGTCCGGCTGGATGCGCACCCAAAGCGGTCGGCTTCCGCCGGCCCACGGTTCCGCCCGCTGCTCCGTCTCGAGTCGCTGGATGGCGTCGACGTCGTCGATGTGCTCTACGGCGCCCGTGATGAGGACGCTCCATCCCGTGCTCAGGTGGTCGTCGACGTGGTCGACCTGGAAGGACACCGTCGTCCCTGGCGTGGGCGCCGCGGCGCCGTTGGGGTCGGTGCGGTAGACGATGGTTCCGGCATCGACGGCGTAGTTGACCGGGAGGACGATCGGGCCCGGCTCGGCTGGCAGTGCAATCCGACCGACTCCCTTCGATCCGAGCCTGTCCCAGCATTCAGGGATCGTGAGGTGGACCAGCGCAGGGCGTGCCGGTGCCGGCCCTTGTCCTGGCGGCGGGTCACTGCGGCCTTCGAGCAGTTCCTGGTAGGTGAGGTCCAACGCGGCGGCGATGCGCAGGAGGCTCGCGGGGTCGAAGTCCGTCCCCGCCGTCAGGAGGAGACGTAGGTAGGTGGGAGCCATGCCGGCCCGTCGAGCGAGTGCTTCCTCGGTGAGTTCAAGTCGGCCCTGCCGTTCGGCGATGCGTCGGACGACGTCCGCGGGGTTCGGTGGGGGTGCGACAGGTGTGCTGGGATCGGCTCGGCGGTTCACGGTGGTTCCTCCTCGCGCGGGCTGAGGCCCGTTCAGGTGCGGAAGAGGGCGACCTTCAGCGCCCCGCTGGCTTCAGCGTCGGCGAAGACGTCGTAGGCGTCCTGCATCTCGTCCAGTCCGAAGCGGTGGGTGATGAGGCCGCCGGCGTCCAGGCGTCCGGCGGCGAGCATGTCGAGCAGCAGCGGAGTGCTGTGGGTGTCGACGAGTCCGGTGGTGATGGTGACGTTCTTGATCCAGAGCTCCTCGAGGTGGAGGGTGGCGGGCCTGCCGTGGACGCCGACGTTGGCCACCCGCCCGCCGGCGCGGACCACTCGCGTGCACAGTTCGAAGGTCTCCGGGATGCCCACGGCCTCAATGGCGACGTCGGCGCCGAGCCCGTCGGGGCTGAGGGCCCGAATGGCGTCCGCGTCCACGTCTCCGGCGTTGACGGCCTCGTCGGCGCCGACCCGTTTCGCCGCGTCGAGGCGGCTCTGCGCGAGGTCGACAGCGATGATCCTGCCGGGACTGTAGAGGCGGGCGGCGGTGATCGCGGCGAGGCCGATCGGCCCGGCTCCGACAATGACGACGGTGTCGCCAGGGCCGACCCGGCCGTTGCACACCCCGACCTCGTACGAGGTGGGCAGGATGTCGGCGAGCAGGAGGGCCGCCTCATCGGTCACCCCGTCGGGGAGCTTGTGGAGCGAGTTGTCCGCGAACGGGGTGCGGACGAGCTCGGCCTGCGTCCCGTCGACAAGGTGGCCGAGGATCCAGCCTCCGCCACCGGTGCACTGCCCGTAGGCGGCCGAACGGCAGAACGGGCAGCGGCCGCAGGCCGAAATGCACGAGACCAGCACGCGGTCGCCCACGGCTGTGGTCCGCACCCCTGGGCCCGTCTCGACGACTGTTCCGACCGCTTCGTGGCCGAGGACTCGGCCTTCGCTCACCTCTGGGACATCACCCTTGAGGATGTGCAGGTCGGTGCCGCAGATCGTCACTGCGTCCACCCGGACGACGGCGTCCTCAGCATCGCGGACGGTCGGGTCGGGGACCTCTCCCCAGGTTCGGCGGCCCGGTCCGTGGTAGGTCAGCGCCTTCATGTCCGATCCACTCCCGTCTCGAATCGCTGGTGCGGGGCGACCTGCGCCGTCGCGCCCTTCTTCCAGCGTTCGCCCGCGAGCACGCGAACGCCATGGGACGATCCGACGAGCTCCTGGTGCAGATCGCCGTCGGTCTGGGGGAACGGGAGCACCGAGGCCTGGTGCTGCCCCTGGAGGGCTCGTTCGTCGGGGCCGCCGCGCGACCCGGCGCGCTGGTAACAAGCACCGATGTCCAGAAGGACCCTCGGATCACGGCAGGCCCGCCCCGCTGGGCGGGCCTGGGTCCGGCGGTGGCGGTGCCGATCGGCACTCCGGAACACGGCCTGCGCGGCGTGCTGATGCTGGCCCGGGCCGCGGGGGCTCCGCTGTTCGAGGCTGCCGAATCGACGCCACCGCCCCAGCGCGATTCCCCTCCATGCTGCTGCCCGGGTCAGGGGTGGGCCGAGAGGCAGGTGGCCCCGTGCGCTGTGGGCCTGTCGGCCCTCGCGGCCGATCGCTGCCGGACTTACGGTGCCGGTATGGGCACGGCGGTCGGCCACGGCTCGCCGGCCCCGCCTACGGGTGGAGGAGCGCCTACGCAGGTGCAGCAGGAGGGTGACGCAGAGCATCCCGGTGCCGTCGACCAGCAGCGGTCCGCCCTCGGCACCGCGGGCCCGGGTCACGCGGCCCCGGCCTCGACGGGATAGTCGGCCAGACGCCATTCGAGCATGCCGTCGGCCAGGCGGGCAGCCTGGCGGCCGCTGCCGGAGAGCAGGCGGACCGCGTCGTGGGAGAGCACACAGTTGGTGCCTCTGCAGTAGGCGACGACCTCGACACTGTCGGGGAGTTCGGCGAGGCGGGCTTCGAGCTGGTCGAGGGGGATGGACAGGGCGCCGGGGATGTGGCCGGCGGCGAACTCCTCGGCGGGGCGGACGTCGATGATGGTGGCGGTGCCGGCCTTAACGCGTTCCAGGAGCTGTTCGCGGGTGAGGTGGTCGGTGTCGTCGGAGCCGAGGTAGGCGGTGCGGGCCTGGCCGGTGGCGGCCCGGTGGGTGCGGGCGACCTGCTGCAGGAGTGCGTACAGGGCGGCGACGTCGTCGCCGGCAAGGCGGTAGTAGATGCGCACGCCGTCGCGGCGGGTGGTGACGAGTCCGGCCTGCTTGAGGGTCTGCAGGTGCGCGGAGGCGGTGGTCAGGCCGAGCCCGGCGGCCTTGGCGAGGGCGTCGACGCTGCGCTCGCTCTGGGCGAGCAGATCGAGCAGTTCCAGGCGCTTGCCGTTCGACAGGGCCTTGCCGGTCTGGGCAAGGGCGTCGAACAGCTGTGCTTTGCGGGTGGGGTCTCCCATGGCATCCTCCATGAATCCATGGAATATTGTATGAGTAGCCGGGCGGGGATGCCACCCCGACCCCTGCCATCCTGGAGGACGCCGTGAGCTTCGCCGCCGAGCACCTGATACCCCTGGTCGACGACGGGCTGGGCAACAGCGCCTACCTGGTCGACCTCGGCGACGGCCGCGCCCTGGCGGTGGACGCTTCCCGGGACCTGCGGTCCCTGCGCCAAGCGGCCGGGCAGCGAGGCCTGACAGTGGCGTTCGCCGCCGACACCCACCTGCACGCCGACTTCCTGACCGGCGCCCTCCAGCTGGCCGCCGGCGACGGGGCCGCCGTGCTCGCCTCGGCTGCCGGCCGCCGGGCCTTCCCCCACACCGCGCTCGCCGACGGCGACGAGGTCGACCTCGGCGGGCTCACCCTGCGGGCGCTGGCCACCCCGGGCCATACCGACGAGCACCTGTCGTTCTTGCTGCTCGACGGCGCCCGGGAGCTCGGCGTGTTCACCGGCGGGTCGCTGATCGTCGGCTCCGCCGCCCGCACCGACCTCCTCGGGGCGGAGCGTGCCGAGGAGCTGGCCCGCGCCCAGTACCGCTCGCTGCGCCGCCTCACCGAGCTCCCGGATGCGACGGCGGTGTGGCCCACCCACGGCGCCGGCTCGTTCTGCTCCGCCCCGCCCGGAAGCGAGCGCACCACCACCATCGGCGCTCAGAAGGCCACCAACGACCTGCTCGCCGCCCCCGACGAGGACACCTTCGTCCGCCGACTGCTCGGATCGCTCGGCTCCTACCCCGCGTACTTCGACCGCCTCGGCGAGATCAACCGCCGGGGCCCGGCCGTCCTGACCACCGCGCCGGCGCTGGAACCACTGGCCCCGGCCGCCGTCCGTTCCTTGATCGCGGTCGGCGCGCGGTTGGTCGATGCCCGCCCGGTCGCCGAGTTCGCCGCCGACCACATCCCGGGTGCGGTCTCGAATCCGCTGCGGCCGGCGTTCGCGACGTGGCTCGGCTGGCTGCTGCCCGACGACGCCACGCTCGTCTTCGTGCTCGGCCCCGGTCAGGACCAGGCGGAGCTGGTCTGGCAGGCCGCAAAGATCGGCTACGACCGGCTCGCCGGGCAGCTCGCGGGCGGCATGGAGGCCTGGCGCGCCGACGGCGGCCCCACCGGGACGATCCGCCTGGTCACGGCCGAGCAGATCGGGGAGCGCCCGGTGCTGGACGTCCGCCAGGGCACCGAGTACGCCGCTGGCCACATCCCCGGCGCAGCCCACGTAGAGCTCGGTGCGCTCGCCGCCCACACCCATGGCGCCGCCGACGGCGCGGTGGTGATGTGCGGTCACGGCGAGCGCGCGATGACCGCCGCCAGCCTGCTGGCCCGCACCGGCGCCCGCGACCTCGCCGTCCTGGCCGGCGGCGCGGACGACTGGGTGAAGGCGACCGGCCAGAGCCTGGAGGACGGCGCATGACCGTCCCGACCGCCGCACCCACCACCCCGAACGGCCCCCTCCGGCTGGGCCTGCGCGCGAACCTGGCCCAGTTCTCCCTGCTGGTCGCGGTCAACGCCCTGGTCGGCGGCATGCTCGGCCAGGAGCGCACCGTCCTGCCGCTGCTCGCCGACCGGACGTTCCACCTGTCCGCATACACCGCCGCCCTGACCTACATCGTTGCGTTCGGCGCGACCAAGGCCGCCACCAACTTCTTCGCCGGAGCGTGGTCCGACCGCTACGGCCGCAAACCGGTCCTGGTCGCGGGCTGGCTGATCGCCCTGCCGGTACCGCTGCTGCTGATCTGGGCGCCCTCCTGGGGCTGGGTCGTCTTCGCCAACGTCCTGCTCGGCGTCAACCAGGGCCTGACCTGGTCCACCACCGTCATCATGAAGATCGACCTGGTCGGCCCCGCCCGGCGCGGCCTCGCGATGGGCCTCAACGAGGCCGCCGGCTACGGCGCCCTCGCCGCCACCGCGATGGCTACCGGCGCCATCGCCGCCCACTGGGGTCTGCGGCCACAGCCGTTCTTCCTCGGCATCGCCTACGCGGCCCTGGGGCTGGGCCTGTCCGTCCTCGCGGTGAAGGAGACCCGCGAGCACGCCCGCGCCGAAGCCGCCCGACACCCCGTGCCGAAGAACCCCGGCCACCACGGCGACTTGACCACCGGACAGATCGCCCGCCTCACCAGCCTCACCGACAAGGCGCTGTCCTCCGCCAGCTGGGCCGGCATGGTCAACAACCTCAACGACGCCCTCGCCTGGGGCATCTTCCCGCTCCTGTACGCCGCGCACGGCCTGTCCATCGCCCGGATCGGCCTGCTTGCCGCCCTCTACCCAGCCGTCTGGGGCCTGGGCCAGATCCTCACCGGCTGGTGGTCCGACCGCATCGGCCGCAAGCACCTCATTACCGGCGGAATGCTGCTGCAGGCCGCCGCCATCGGCCTGGTCGCCGCCACCACGACGTTCCCGGTCTGGGCGACCGCCCAGGTGCTGCTCGGCGCCGGCACCGCCATGGTCTACCCGACCCTGCTCGCCGTCATCGGCGACGTCGCCCACCCCGCCTGGCGGGCCCGCGCGGTCGGCGTCTACCGGCTGTGGCGCGACGGCGGGTTCGCCGTCGGCGCCGTCCTCGCCGGCGTCCTCGCCGACGCCTACGGCCTCACCGCCGCCGTCTGGGCCGTGGCCGCCCTCACCGCCGCCTCCGGCATTCTCGTCGCGGCGCGCATGTACGAGACCCACCCGCGCACCTGACACCCGTACAGCCCGGGCCGGCCGACGGCGCCTCGTGGTCCGGCCACGGCGCCCGTCCCCGAACCGCCGGAAGCCCCGACAACCTGGACGACAGATCGAGCATCCGTGCCACCTCGCTCCCGACAGCCTCCGGCCTACCTCCAGAATCAGAATTCCCGCAAACCAACCAACCGGACCCTCATGGCCGACCAGGTCATCACCGCTGTCCTGCCCTGCGCCAGCGCCGCCCGGCCGGGGAGGCGGCTACCGCCCGGTGACATCCAGCTCGGCGTACATGCCGGCCGCGTAGTGCCAGGGCAGGTTGCACAGCAGCTCGTAGCGGCCCGGCTGCATCGTCAGCGTGGTCCAGCCGGTCGCACCGGAGGCGATGCCGTCCCCTGAGTCGGCGCCGCAGCTGCGCGACGCCTCGCCGACGGCGCCCGACTCGTCGACCTCACCGTCCGCGCCGATGGCGCGCTGACCGGTGGCCTGCCCGGCCGGCAACGGCAGCACGACCACCTCGTGCGGGCGGGCGCCCGCGTTGAACACCCGCAGCGACACCGTCCCGGCCCCGACCGCCGCCGGGCTCGTCGACAGCCGCATCATTCCCATGCCGTACGGGCCAGCGCCGCCCATCATGCCCCGGCCCATGTCGGCCGTCGTCACGTCAACCACCCGCCCCGGCAGCGCCGGGACAGTGCACCGCGCTGCGGAAGCCGGGCCGCGGAAGGCACCGGCCGCCGCGAGCAGCCCGGTCGTCGCGATGCCCAGCGCCACTGCGGCCGTCGCCAGCAGCGCCACCAGCCGGCCGCCCCGCAGGCGCGGCGCGCTCACCTCCGCTCCCGCAGGACCGCCAGGCGCCGCCGGTACTCGATCTTCCCGCGGGCGAACCGCTCCGCGAGCACCTCCTCGGCCCGCCTTGCCGCAGGCGGCGCACCCGGCAGGTCGGGCCGACGGGGCCCGGCGGTGTACCGGACGAGCGCGACCACGCCGGCGGTCAGCCCACCGAAGAGCATCATCATCACGGCCATCATGAACCAGCCGCCCCAGCCCCACCCGTTCCCGTCCCACCACATCATCACGATCGCCATCCCGAACCAGTGCGGCCAACCAGCCCCTCAGCTCCAACAATGCGCCTCCATGGCTCCCGGCAGCAGAGACCGTCGGGCCCACCGGGCGGCCCGAACGGCCCTGCTCCACAGGTGAACGGCGCGTAGCGTCCCTCCCGGGCAACCCCGACACTGAGCCGCCTCTCACCGGGGAGGAGCAAGCAGACATCAAGGCTCTCTGCTCGGATGCGGCAACTGGGTCGGTCTCCACGCCCCATGAGTGTCCGCGGCATCGCAACCTGAACGGGCACCTGCGACCGTCTCCGCCCAGGGGCCCGCAGAAGCATTTCCGGCGCCAAGGCGGGCATCACCAGAGCCCGGGAGCATCCGGACTCCGAGCGAGAACTGGCCCGCCATGACGAACGCGCGACCGATGGACCGGCAAGCCGTATACGACGAGTACCAGCGCGCCGGCAGAACCTTCCACCGCCTCCTCGACACCGCGACCGGAGCCGACCTCGCCCGACCGACGCTCGGCACCCGGTGGACCAACGAGCAGTTGCTGTGGCACATGCTCTTCGGCTACATCATCACCAGGGTGCTGCTCCTCCTGGTGCGGTTCTTCGGACGGCTTCCCCGCAGCGTCGGCAAGGCGTTCGCGCGGCTGCTGGATGCCGCCACGGTGCCGTTCGACTTCGCCAACTACATCGGCCCCACCGGGGCGGTGAAGCTGTTCGGGCGGCATCGGACGGGAGCGGCGTTCGACCGCGTCGTCGCTTCCCTGTGCCGGCGGCTCGCGGCCGAGACCGAGGCCGATCTCGCTCGGGGCATGCACTACCCCGTCCGGTGGGATCCGTTCTTCAAAGACTTCATGACCCTGGCGGACCTCTACCGCTACCCCACCCAGCACTTCGACTTCCACCGCCGCCAGCTCACCCTCGGCAACGGGAACGACTGACTCCCACTCAGCCCGACGTGACCGAAAGCACGCACGCACCGGCTCCCGCCACCGGGGCAAGCCGGCCCCCGTCACCGCGGCCCGTCGAAGGGTCGACGACGGCCGCCGCCTACGGCACGCCGAGGACGCGTCGTAGATCCTCAGGAGTCGGAGCGCCACCGACGCGGCCGTCGGCGGCACGGTAGAGGCGGCAGGACACGCTGGCCAGCCTGCCGGGAGCGGCGAACGGGTCAGTCCCGTCGAGCAGCAACGTGGGCGAATCGTGCATGCCCAGCCGCTCGGCCTCTACCACTACGTGCTGCAGCACCCGACGCCCGGAAGTTCTGCCAGCACCATGGCCAGCCGCTCCGCGAGACCCGGGCCGTTCGGGCACCGAGGAAGGCGTGCGCGTCGCCACCACCGCCATGACCGCGCTCGAAGCCGACGACGAACACATCCACCGAGCCCGGATCAAGTGGGGCCTCTCCCGCATCGACGTCCTCAATGTCACCCTTGAGATCGCGGACCAGGCCACCACCCTGCTGCGCACCCACCGCCTGCACGGCCACAAGTACGCCATCGACGCCGTCCTCGCAGCCATCGCCCGCACCGCCCCGCCCCGTCACCATCATCGACGTCCGCCCCCGAAGACCTGACCCACCTCTGCGGCCCGGCCATTGAGATCATCACGGTCTGAACGGACGCCGAGCTTTCCGGCCGGGCGGGCCGATCACAGAAGTCCTGGTGCCGCTGCTCCCTGGTGACGTACGCGGTCCTGGAGGTGTGGGCTGGACGTGTGGACGGACAAGGGATCAGCGTGGAATTCGACGGTTCCTGCCTTCATGTGCGACCGGCCAACATCATCGAGCAGGGCAGACTCGGTACCGACCACCTGGTCGTACCGGCGACCGAGATCGCATCCTCCGACATCAAGGCCCCCGGCCTGCTGTCGGACGGCCACCTCGATGTGTCCACTCACAGCGGGAAGTGCCACCGACTCTGCTTCACGCGCAGGCAGCATTCGGACTTCCAGGACCTCCATCGCAGGCTGCTCGACGCCATCGGACCGGCGCATGACGCCCCTCCCCCCGATGCGGCATCGCCGGACGACCGACCCCCGTCCCCCACGATCCCCACCGACCGACCACACCGGGAGCCGGTAGGGACGCCGTGGCAGCTCCACACGGCTGGATTTTTCCGTCAGAATGTGGCAGGCGAGTCGTACCACGACGTCGAGCTGAGACGTATCGTGGGCCCGGAGCCGGCAGGCGAGAAGCTGATGGTCGCCGAGCTGCGCCGTGAACCGCGCAACCCACACGACCGCAATGCCATTCGAGTACTCATCGACGGCAACCTCGTCGGTTACATCCCCCGCGAAGAGGCCCCGGCGTACCAGCCCGAGCTGGAGGCCGTCGAGAGCTGGGGCTACCCGGCTCAGTGCCCGGCGCGGGTGTGGTGGCGCAGAGACCAGTGGGACTTCGTGGCTTCCGTGTCGCTCGACATGGCCGAGCCCGGGAGGCTCGTCCCCCTCGCCCGAGCACCAGAGGGACAACTGCTCATGCCACCCGGCCGGTGGTTCCAGGTGAGCGGAGAGGCCGAGCACATGGACGTCCTCCTGCCACTACTCGGCAGGGCCTACTTCCCTGGCAAGGCTTTCGCCCACGCCCGACTTGAGCTGATCGACCGCCCCCGCCCCCGATCGGCGGGCTGGGCCGTGCAAGTCCTCATCGACGGTGATGTGGTGGGCGAGCTGAGCGCGCAGACGTCGTCGAGGCTGCGGCGCCTGTTGGGACCGCTGCGGGACGCACAGGTGCCGTGCTACGCCGAAGCCGAGCTGACCGGCAATTCCCTCGCGGTCGAGGTTCGGGTGTCCTTGACGATGCCCGAAGAACTGTCGCAGGAGTTTGTGAAGCGGGTCGACGCCGCAACCAGCCACCGGGCGTCAGGGATCCCTGAACCGTAGCCGAACCGCCGCGCAGCCATAGGGTGGCGACGGCCCAGCCGCCCTGACCGCCCCCGCCCCGCCCCGCCCCGAGCGGCTCGGGCCAGTGGGCGTCCCTCCCCACGACCCGATTCGAGCAACGCCTTGAGCCCTGTACGGCTGCGCCCCGGACCGAATGCCCTCGTGTCCTGCGGGTGAAAGTGCGGGGCGCGGCCCTGGAAACCCCAGGTGCCCGCCCGCCTTCTCGGCAGGATTACCGTCGGAGCCACCGGAGGTTCAATGTCTCCTCCCCGGCTGCGCCGTAGGTACCACCTGTCGGACAGCTCGGCTGCGAGATCGAGGCTCCGCGGCGAGAGGATGCGCATGGGCTGGCTGGCAACGTCCGCGGGGACACTCATGGTGCTGCTCATCCTGCGGGACGTGTTCCACACCCTGTGGCACCCCACCCGGCACGGCGGCCTCAGCAGACTGGTCATGACACTCGCCTGGCGGACGTCCGCACGGCTCAGCCACCGCCGCCGCAGGTCCGGTCTCGCGGGCCCGCTCGCCATGGTCACCGTGGTGGTCCTCTGGGCACTGACCATCACCACCGGCTGGGCCCTGGTCTACTGGCCGCACATGCCGGACTCCTTCACCTACACAGCCGGTCTCGTGCCCGGCGAGCACACGGGCTTCGTGGACGCGCTGTACGTCTCCCTGGTCAACCTCACCACCCTCGGACTCGGCGATATCGCCCCGACCACCGGCTGGCTGCGCATCGTCGCCCCGCTGGAAGCCCTCATCGGTTTCGCCCTGCTGAGCGCCACCGTCTCGTGGATCCTCGGCATCTACCCCGCCCTCGCCCGGCGCCGCGCACTGGCCCTGCGGCTGTCCCACCTACAGCCGGGCCAGACCCAGGGCGCGGCACCCCGCCCCGAGAGAGCGGACCTTCTCGACAGCCTCGCGAAGAACATCGCGGTCATCTCCGTCGATTTCATGCAGTACGCGGAGTCCTACTACTTCTACGACGGCGACGACCGCACCTCGCTCGCAAGCCAGGTCGA
Source organism: Kitasatospora sp. NPDC127111 (assembly GCF_042677465.1). Lineage (NCBI taxonomy): Bacteria > Bacillati > Actinomycetota > Actinomycetes > Kitasatosporales > Streptomycetaceae > Kitasatospora > Kitasatospora sp. NPDC127111. The sequence goes on along the minus strand of NZ_JBHXTG010000014.1, from coordinate 92,238 downwards.
CGGCGCGCTCAAGCTCGCCGACCTCGCCGCAGTATCCGACGATCCAGCGGTCCGGCAGTCCGGGAAGGTCCTCGAAGCCGCCCTCGAAGACCTCGCGGCCATCCTGGACGAACGGTTCCTCCGCACCGCTGGCACGCCGCGACAGACCCTCACGGCGTACCGACTCGACCACGGACAGCACGCCGGTACTCCGGCTTGAGAGGACTCACCCACCCCTTGCCCTTCCGGACAGGCTGCATTCCCGGGCCGTGCCGGTCGAAGGCCGGCTGGCCGCGGCCGGCTCCGTGATGGACAGCGCGGACGGCCTCACTCTCCTTCCCGGACAGCACCGAGCACGCACCCATCGGCTGGACCGCCGACCGGGAGACGGCGTGCAGAGAGCGGGTCATCGCGGCGCTGCAGCGCTCCGTGACGCCACATGGCCCGGGTATCCGCGGCTGGGCCCCGTTTTACCAGAAGACGCAGCCGCGCCCCGGGCCTCGTCGCCCGGACGACGCTCGCCGCGGGGCGTGAGTTGACGGTCCTGCCCTGATGCAGGACTGGATGTCCAGCCCTCGCAATATACCCGTCGGGGTATATTGGAAGTGGAGGGAATGCCCTCCTTCCAATTGATCGCAAGGAGTTCTGCCATGTGTCGACGTACCACGTGCCGCACCTGCGGCAAGGCCACCTATGCGGGGTGCGGCATGCACGTCGACCAGGTGCTTGCCGGAGTTCGCAAGGCTGACCGCTGCAGCTGCGACCGGAGCGCAGGCAAGGGCGGAGGCTTCCTGGCGAGGCTGCTGGGCCGCCGCTGAGCGGGCGAGCGGGCGCCAGTTGATCGGGCCGTGTCGGGAATCCCCGACACGGCCCGATCCATCTCCACCAGCCGCTGCTCGGCCGCAGGCGCGGCGGACCACCGCGTGGACGTGCGGTTCGGCCCAGTTTCTCCGTCCATACGCCCGTTGCCTGCAGGCCGCGCATCGGCGGCCCCAACGAGCCCACCTGACGAGACGGCAGGACTGCCGGGAGCGGGAGCGCAGTTCGGCGCTCCCGCTCCCGACAGTCGGTGTCCGGGTCAGCCGTGGGAGAAGGTGACCTTCGGCAGGACGCGGTCGAGCCAGGCCGGGGTGTGCCAGGCGGCCCGGCCGGTCAGCCGGAGGATGACCGGGAGCAGGACGAGGCGGACCAGCGCCGCGTCCAAGAGCACGGCGACGCCGAGGACGATGCCCATCTCCTTGGGCGGCAGCGGACCGGACAGGGCGAAGGTGAAGAACACCGCGACCATGACGCCGGCCGCCGCGAAGATCACCCGGCCGGAGTGGGCGAGGGCGCCGACCATCGCCTCCTTCGGGTCACCGCTGCGTTCGTAGTGCTCCTTGGCGGAGGCGAGCAGGAAGACGGTGTAGTCCATCGCGATCGCGAAGATCATCGCGAAGAAGAACACCGGCGCCCAGCCGTCCAGGAAGCCCTGCGGCTTGAAGCCGAGCAGCCCGGCGCCGTGCCCGTCCTGGAAGACCAGCCGGGCGACACCGAACGCGGCGCCGGTCGACAGCAGGCTCGCCGCCGTGCCCAGCGCCGAGATCAGCGGCGCGCGCAGGGCGACGAGCAGCAGGACGAAGCCGAGCGCCATCACCACGCCGATCACCAACGGGGTCTTCTCGGTGAGCAGGTGCTGCAGGTCGAGGTTCTCCACGGCCGCGCCGCCGACCAGGGTGTCCGCGGGGAGTTCGGCCCGCAGGGTGTCGACGGTGTGCGCGAGGTCGGGGCTGGACGGGTCGACAGTCGGCACGGCCTGGATCATCGACCAGCCGGAGCCGTCGGCGGCGCCCTGCGCAGGCATCACACCGGCGATGCCGGGCGTGGCCGCGACCTGCGCCGCCACGTCTGCGGCCTCACCGGCGGGGGTGACGATCTGCAGGGTGCCCGGGGCGCCGGGGCCGAACGCCTGCTGGACGGCGGTGTAGCCGGCGCGGGCGCTGTCGTGGGCGGGGATGACGGTGATCGAGGGCATCGCGGTGCGCAGCCCGATGACCGGTGCGGCGAGCGCGATCAGGGCGGCCAGCGCGAGGGCGCCGTAGCGCAGCGGGTGCTTCCACAGGCGTTCGCCCCAGGCGGCGAAGCGCGGTGAGCGGTGCTCGCCGGACTTCACCCACGGCAGGGCGAGCGCGTCGACGCGGTACCCGAGCTTCCCCAGGACGGCGGGCAGCAGGGTGAGGGTGGCGGCGAGCACGAACAGGACGGCGAGCATGATGCCGCCGGCCATCGAGCGGAACGCCGGGGAGGGGACCAGCATCACGGCGGACAGGCTGACCAGGACGGTCGCACCGGACAGCAGGACGGCCTTTCCGGCGGTGTCCATCGTCTCGGCCACCGCTTCGGCGCTGCTGAGCGAGCGCCCCATGCGGGCGCTGCGGAAGCGGACGACCAGGAAAAGCGCGTAGTCGATGCCCAGCGCGAGGGCGAACATCATCGCGAAGTTCATCGCCCAGATGGAGACCGGGAACAGATGGCTGATCAGGACGAGCGAGCCGGCGGACGCGGCGAGCCCGGCCATGGTGAGCAGCAGCGGCAGTCCGGCGGCGACCAGGGAGCCGAAGGCGAGGACCAGGATGGCGAGCGTCACCGGCCACGACATGATCTCGGACTTCATCATCGCGTCGTGGTTGGCCTTGTTGAAGTCGCTCCACAGCACGGAGGCTCCGGTGGCGTGGACGCTGATCCCGTCGGTGGACAGGGCGTTCAGCGGGCCCTTGAGGTCGTCGGCGGCGCGCACCATGTCGTCCGGGGACGCCTTGGCACCGGCGAGCAGGATCGCGGTGCGGCCGTCCTGGCTGATGGTCGCGCCGGGCTGCGGCGGGACGACGGTGGAGATCCGGGGGTCAGCGGCGACGACGGCCTCGGCCTTGCTGATCACCTGCTGGACGGCGGGTTCGGTGACCGGCCGGTCGGCGGTGACCACGATTTGCAGGGCGGTGGAGGCGTTGCCCGCGAAGTGCTGTTCGGCGACCTGACGGACCTTCACGGACTCGGAGCCGTTGGCCTGCCAGCCGGCGCCGGACAGCGCCGACGTCACTTGGGGGGCGAACGCGCCGAGGCCGATCACGACGAGCAGCCAGCCGGCCAGGACGGCCTTGAAGTGCCGTACCGACCAGGCGCCGAGCCGGCCGAGCAGGCCCGGGGTGCCGGGCGGTTCCGACGGGGGCGAGGTGGACGGCCGGGCGACGGCCGTGTCCGGGTGGTTCACGTGATGCTCCGTTCCTGGGGCGGCCCGATGGGCGCAAAATACGGGTAGGGGTATATGGAAAGCCCGAGAAAAGGGCCCGCCGCAGCGGGCCCGGAGGGCGCCGGTCAGCCTGCGAGGCTGTTCAGCGCCGCACGCAGACGGGCGGCCGCCTCGTCGGCGACGGCCTCCAGCGCGGGCTGCTCGGTGACCCGCACAATGAGCTGCGGGTCCATCGCTTCGACCACGGTGTGCCCGTCGGTCGCGCGGACCACGACGTTGCACGGCAGCAGCAGTCCGATGCGCCGGTCGGCCTGGAGGGCGCGGTGGGCGAGCGGCGGGTTGCAGGCGCCTAGGATCAGGTAGTCCTCCATCGCCTCGCCGAGCTTGACCCGAAGGGTCTCCCGGACGTCGATCTCGGTGAGGATGCCGAATCCCTGCTCGGCGAGTGCGGCCCGTACGCGCTCGACGGCGTCGGCGAAGGGCAGATCCAGGGTGATGGGGATTCCGTAGTCCATGCTGAGCTCCAATCGCGGTGGACGGTCAGGCGGGTTCGGCGGCCAGCTCGCGGCCGGAGAGCGACCAGGCGGCGACCCCGCCCCGGACGAAGGCGGCATCGAAGCCGGCCCTGGTGAGCAGCTCGGCACCCACCCGGCTCCGGTTCCCGGACGCACAGACCACCATGACCGGGCGGCCGCGCGGCAGCGACGCGAGGCCGCCCGCCAGCATCCCCAGCGGGATCCAGCGGGCGCCCGGCACATGCCCGGCGGCGAACTCGAACCCCTCGCGTACGTCGAGCACCAGAGCACCCTGCACCCGCGCGGCGACGAACGCCTCGATGCCGAGCTCTCGGACCATGACCCCAACCCTCCATACCCCATGGGGTATATCAAGACTATGGCAGCACCGGAGAGAAGTGACGCATTCCACCGCAGGCCGCCAGACGTGTCGCCTTCGCGCGCGACGGCGGGGCCGACCGGATCGGCCCAACCGCCCCGCTGCCCGGGCGGGTCGACGCATGCGTGGGGCCGCGCCTGACGGTTCACGCCCGCCGGGCGGCGGGCGGCCGGGCGTCAGGCGAGGGCGAGGAAGAGCTTCTCGAGTTCGGCCTCGCTCATCGGCGGCGCGTCGCCGTCGACGGTGGCCATGCACTGACGCATACCGCTGGCCACGATCTTGAACCCGGCCCGGTCCAGCGCGCGGGATACGGCAGCGAGCTGGGTCACGATGTCCTTGCAGTCCCGTCCCGCCTCGATCATCGCAATGACGCCGGCGAGCTGCCCCTGCGCCCGGCGAAGGCGGTTGAGGACCGCGCCGACCGCATCGTCGTCGACCTGCATTTCCGCACCTCCAGAGTGTCATTCTCCGACCAGCTTACCCCCTGGGGTATAAATCGGGTCGCGGGCCGGGCTTGCAGGCCGACGGGCCCTGCCGGGCCGGGCCGGTCGACTCTGGGCCGCCGGCCGGCGCCGGGCTGTACTGGAGCCCCGGCCCGACCACCACCGGCCGCCAGGCGGCCCGCCTGACAGGAGCAGACCTTGACCTCGTCCACCGAGAGCACCCCTCCCCTCGACTCCGGGGCAGCCCTCCCCCCGGGCCGGATCCGCATCGAGCATCTGAGTCGGGACAGCTACGAGATCGCGGTCCGCGGCCACCGACTCGTGGTGGACCAACCGGTCGACGACGGCGGCCAGGACACTGGCCCCACCCCGACCGAACTGTTCGCCGCGTCGCTCGCCTCATGCGTGGCGTTCTACGCCGGCCGCTACCTGACCCGGCACGGCGTCGATCCGAAAGGGCTTCGGGTGGACGCCGGCTTCACCATGGCCGCCGACCGCCCCGCCCGGGTCGCCGAGGTGACCCTCACCGTGGAGCCGCCCAAGGGCCTGGACCCCGCCAGGTACGACGCGCTGCTCGCCGTCGCCTCGCGCTGCACCGTTCACAACACGCTCCACCAGCCCCCGACCGTCCGCATCGAGGTGACCCCGCCCGACAGGCCGGAATAGCCGACCGCGCTTCACTGTTCACATACCCATGGGGGTATTTACGAGAGGAGAACGGCCATGGCCACGGTCGAGCTGACCGAGAAGAACTTCGACGAGATCGCCGGCGGCGAGGGCATCGTGCTGGTGGACTTCTGGGCCGCCTGGTGCGGTCCGTGCCGGATGTTCGCACCCGTCTTCGAGCGCGTCTCGCAGAAGCACCCGGACATCGTGTTCGGCAAGGTCGACACCAAGGCGCAGCAGCAGCTCGCCGCGGCCTTCCAGATCTCCTCGATCCCGACCCTGATGGCAGTGCGCGACGGCGTCGTCCTCTACGCCCAGCCGGGCGCGCTGCCGGAGGCCGCCCTGGAGGACGTGATCCGCCAGGTCCGCGCGGTCGACATGGACGACGTCCGCCGGAAGATCGCGGCTGCTGCCGCATAGTCAACCAGCCCGCCGAGCCGGGGAGCCGCGAGATCGGCTCCCCCTCGCCGCATGAACGCCGCCTGGATACCAAAACCGCGGGCGGCGGACTCATCCTCCGACTCTTCGCCGCGCCTTCCGAGTTGTTCCACGAACCGCTCGTCTCCGGCGCCCGCGGAGCCCGGCCGCCGCCGCTCGCACAGCGGCGGGAGCAATCCTTCCACCCTCCTCTCAATACTTTGAACTCTTAGATGTCAAGTATCCGAATCAACCCGCACTCTCGATTAGGAACATCTAAGCCTTGTGCCGTGGAGGCCAGCCCCCCTATTGTCATGCCATCCACCCCGGGGCGGAGGCCTAGGGGCAGCAGAAGGGGGTTCGGCATGCTCAACATCGGACTTGGCGCCTACCGGACGTGGGCGGAGGACGAGTACGGGAGGTCGTCGGCCGGATGGCGCCCGGGCCTGTCCGACGAAGAGGCGTACGCGGCAGCGAACGGCCGCTGGAAGTTGGGAGCCCGGGCCGACCGCGAGCGTTACGTGGTGTTCAGCGCGATGGGCATCGTGGTGCTGGCCGTGGAGATCGACCACATCTCGGCTCCGGACGCGGACGGCCGCCGCACGATCCACGGCACGATCCTCAAGCCCGGCAGCCCGATTTACGACAAGTATGTGGGCAACGAGTCACCGGTGGAGAAGAGCCAGAACCCGGTGCAGTACTTCGGTTCACCGTTCGACCGCACGGACTGCGCGTGCGGATGCGGCGAGGATGTCCCGTCCGGGCGCGACTTCCTCCCCGGGCACGATCAGCGGGCCATTCACGACCGGGTCAAGCTGGTGGGCGGCGTTCTGCCCTTCATGGACTGGTTCGACGTGACCTGGCCGGAGACCAAGCCGCAGTCCTGACGCTCTGAGCGCGGTGCCCCTGCCGATCCATCCCGGCAGGGGCACCGGAACCACTCAACCCACTCCTGATCTGCAGGAATGCCAGGTCGGCAGCGTCCCACCCCGACCCCACAAGGCGCTCGGCGCGACCCCGGACCGCACCAGCCGTCCTGCGGCTCGGCGCCAAGGAACCTGGACGGCCCCACCCGATCGGCACCTTGAGACCGACCGCGCTGCGGCCGACGTTCTCCGGCTTCGGCCACAGCCCCTTTTCAGCGCAGGTCGACCGTGACTTTCGGCGGGTGCCGGAGTGTGTTGGTGACCGCGCACCTGGAAAGTGCCTCGCGCAGGGCGGGGTGCCTCTGCGGGTCGAGACCGGGTGGAAGGGCGAGGACCAGCCGCAGGGAGGTGATCCTGGCGGGCTGGTCGTCGAGTTCATCGAAGTGGGCGGTGACGCGCACGGTGTCGTGCGGTAGTCCCTGCGCCTGGAGGAAGCGCGCGGCGCGTTCAGCGGCGCAGGTTGCCGCAGATGCCACCAGCTGTTCCACAGGGGAGGGTTCAGAGGTGCCGCGTCCCGCGGTGAACAGGTGGCGGCCGCGCGCGGTCGCGGCCCAGCTGCGCGGGCCTGCCGGTGCGACCTCGACCACTCCCCGTCCGGATCTGGACGATGACTCGTTCTCGGTACGGGCGGCCTGGTCGAGCAGGCGCTGCGCGAGTTCACGCGCCTCGGCCGGGCTGAGTCCGGCCCAGATGCGGGAGGTTCCGCCCGTCTCGGGTCCGACGTCGAGGGTGACCCTGCCGATCCGGGCCGCCGGCCCGTCAACTTTTAGCTGTCCCACGTCGATCCGCCGCCCGCATGCGGTCACGAGCGGCTCAGCCGCCTGATCGATCACCTTCGCCATCGCTCCCACAACCCTTCTACGAATACCCCTATGGGTATTTATGGAAGCGGTTGGGGAGCGGCGCGTATTCCTTCCGAACCAGGGCCCGGTTCAGGCTGCGGGCTGGTGGGCGGCGGCCCAGGCGGCGTAGCCGCCGAGGAGGTCGGAGACGTCCTCGAAGCCGTGGTGGCGCAGGAGGCTGGCGGCGATGGAGGAGCGGTGTCCGCCGGCGCAGTGCAGGACGAGCGGACGGTCGGCGGGGACCTCGGCCAGGCGGCGGGGCAGCTCGTTCAGGGCGATGTGCAGGGAGCCGTCCACCGCTCCCTCGGCGCGCTCGCCGCAGGTGCGGACGTCGATGACGAGCGGCGGCTGCTCGGCCGCGAGGGCGGTGTTCAGCTGGTCGACGGTGAGGCGGCTGGCCGAGGTGAGCTGATCGGCGAGGTCGGCAAGGGTGGTCTCCGGGTCGGCGAGGTGGCCTGCGGTGCGGTCGAAGCCGATGCGCGCGAGCCGGGTGACCACCTCCTGCTCCTGTCCGTCGGGTGCCACGACCAGGATCTCGGCGTCCGGGGTGAGGACGGCGCCGGCCTGTTCGGCGAAGCGGCCGTCGGCGGGGACGTTGATGGAGCCGTGCAGGTGTCCGGCGGCGAACTCCTGGGGGCTGCGGGCGTCGACGACGACGGCTCCGGCCGCCCGGCGGGTGCGGAACTCGTCGGCGGTGAGCGGGTGGTGGGCCTGCGCGGTGTCGAAGAGGGCGCGGTCCTGGCGGTTGAGCGTGGCGTCGTAGCCGAAGTAGCCGGGCGCGGCGGACTGGCCGGCGGTGACGATGGCGACGAAGTGGTCCTCGCTCATCGGCTGGCAGGCGTAGTTGGTGGCGCGCTGCGCGCCGATGGTGGACTGGCGCTCGGTCGAGAGGTTCTTGCCGCAGGAGGAGCCGGCGCCGTGCGCGGGGAAGACCCGGACCTCGTCCGGCAGTGCCATGAGCTTGTTCTGGACGCTGTCGTGGAGCATCCGGCCGAGTTCGTCCGCGGTGACGCCGACGGAGGCGAGCAGGTCGGGCCGGCCGACGTCGCCGATGAACAGCGCGTCGCCGGTCAGCACGCCGTACGGGACGGCGTCGGCGGCCCGCTCGCACACCTGGACGCTGATCGACTCGGGCGTGTGCCCGGGGGTCTCCATGATCTGCAGGGCGACGTCGCCCAGGTGGATCCGCTCGCCGTCGGCGAGGTGGCGGATCGGGTACTCGGTCTCCGCCCGCCGCCCGTAGCCGATCCACGCCCCGGTGCGGTGCGCCAGCTCCAGGTGGCCGGCCAGGAAGTCCGCGTGGAAGTGGGTGTTGATCACGCCCTCGATCGTGAAGCCGTGCGCCTCGGCGTCCGCGACGTACTCGTCGATGTCGCGGCGGGGATCCACCACCACCGCACGGCCGGTGGTCTCGTCGGCGATCAGGTAGGAGGCCTGGGAGAGGCAGTCGAGGTAGTACTGGGCGAAGAACACGCGAGTCTCCTGGTTCCGGAGGTCTGGGGCCCTGGACGCGGCACGCGGACGGTCCGCGACGTGGACCCTGAAAAATACGGGGTGGGGTATCCCTTGCTCCCCAAGATACCCCCATGGGTATTATCGGAAGCAAGGGGCGGCCGGACGGCCGTCGTCGCGGACGGCTCACCGTCTTCCCGCCCGGTCGCCCGGACGGGCCCGCCCCCTCGGCGTCACCGCCGCGCGGGCGCCCCCGCTCCCGCTGTTCATCGCACGCACCCCGGAGGCCAAGCCATGTCCCTGCCCCACCCGTCGACCGTTCCACCGCAGGTCGCACCGGTCGAGGCCGACTCGATGGCCGCGTCCGGCGAGGCGGTCCTCCTCGACGTGCGCGAGCAGGGCGAATACGCCGCAGGACACGCACCGGGCGCGGTGTGGCTGCCGCTCATCGCCCTGGCCGCGGGCGCGGAGCCACCGGCGGCCGGCCGTACGGTCCTGGCGATCTGCCGCTCGGGCAACCGCTCGCAGCGGGCCGTCGACCTGCTGGCCGCGCGCGGCGTCACCGCCGTGAACGTGACAGGCGGGATGCACGCCTGGGCCGAGGCCGGGCTGCCCGTCGTCACGGCCGAGGGCGCGGACGGACAGGTCATATGACCGCGATCGTCCTCGCCCTGATCGCCGGTGCCGTGGTCGGCCTGGCGCTGGGCGGACTCGGCGGAGGCGGCAGCATGCTGGCCGTCCCCGCCCTGATCTACCTCCTCGGCTTCACTCCCGCCCACGCGGGCACCGCCGCACTGCTCATCGTCGCAGCGACCTCTCTGACCGGCCTGCTCGCCCACGCCCGCGCCGGACGAGTGCGCTGGCGCACCGGACTGCTGTTCGCCGCCGCCGGCCTACCCCTGGCCGCCGCCACGGGCGCGCTCTCCGACCACCTTCCCGCCCCCCTGCTCACCACCGCGTTCGCGGTGCTGGCGGCGTTCGCCGCCTGGCGCATGCTCGCATCCGCCCGCAAGCCCAAGGACGCCGCGCGGAACCGTCCCGACGACGCGGCGGGCGACCGGCCCGCCGAGGGCGCCCCCGCACGCTCCGCCGCCGCCGGCGCGGGGCTCGGCGCGGTCACGGGCCTGCTGGGAGTGGGCGGCGGGTTCCTCGCCGTACCTGCCCTGGTCTCCGTCCTCGCCTTCACCATGGCCGAGGCCGTCGGCACCAGCCTGCTGGTCATCTCCGCCAACTCCCTCGCCGCCCTCGTCCCCCGCCTCGGCGCGACCGGCGGCCTCGACTGGGCGGTCATCGCCCCGTTCACCGCCGCCGCCCTACTCGGCGCCTGGGACGGAAAGCGCCTCGCCGACCGCTTCAGCGGCCGCACCCTGCAGACCGCCTTCGCCGTCGCCCTGCTGGCCGTCGCCGCCCTCATGCTGGTCGACGCCCTGCGCTGACCCCCGCACTCCGCCCGGGCACCCCCGGCCCGGGCGGTCCCCCTTGCCCGAAAGGACCCGCCACCCCATGGCAACGCCCCTGACCGTCGAACAGCTCCACCCCAAGCTGGAGCAGCTCACCGTCATCGACGTCCGCTCCCCCGGCGAGTACGCCGCCGGCCACATCCCAGCGCCCACAACATCCCCCTCGACCGGCTCGACGAAGCCCTGCCCGCCCTGCGCGCGGCCGCCGAACGCGCCGAGATCGCCGTCGTCTGCGCCTCCGGCAACCGCTCGGCCACCGCCTGCGAACAGCTCGCCGCCTCCGGCATCACCGCCCTCACCCTGGTCGGCGGCACCACCGCCTGGGTCGGCAACGGCCACCCGGTCAACCGCATGCCCGGCGCCCGCAACGTCTGGGCGATGGACCGTCAGGTTCGCTTCGTCGCCGGCTCCCTCGTCGTCGCCGGCGTCCTGGCCGACCTCGCCCTCCCCGGCGCCCGCTGGCTCTCCGCCGCCATCGGCGCCGGACTCGCGTTCGCCGCCGTCACCAACAGCTGCGCCATGGGCGCCATGCTCGGCAAGCTCCCCTACAACCGGCCCCGCACTGGCGGACCCGACCTCGACACCACCCTCACCGCCCTCCACCGGTAACCGCCTACCGCCGGGGCGCGCCGGACCGGCGCGCCCCGGCGTTCGACCACTACCGAGTGCTCCCGTCTGGCTCCGAGAACCCTGCTCGGGTACCGGGCAGGTCAAGAATGCCCGGAGGCATGTCCGAGGTCCCAGGCGAGGGGCAAGTCCCCCGGGAGCCACGCGCGCGGGTCGCATGCTCCGAGCCGGGCGGGTACCCGTTCCTGTGCGCCTCGTCCACTGCGCTGAGCTCGGCGTCGGTGGAAAAAACTTCGGATCGGACCTGTAGGTGCCGACGGTCTGCGGCTCGGGCGCGGCAACTCCGGTCCGACCGAGGGTCAGCCGCCGAACCCCTGAAACCGCGGGTGTACAGGCCGCTCGGGGGTCCGGGAGGATGCGGTGCATGAGAGGCCGTTTCCCGCCGGAGCCCGACTCACGACCCCCCTCGCGCCGGCCACGGACACCGAGTGCCCGATCTCCTCGGCCGAGCCCGCACTCATCGAACGCGCCCGTCGAAGAGTCGCAGAATCCGCCGCCCGGCGGGAACCGGGCGACCGGCCCCGCCCCCGTTCCGCCGTTCACTGCGCTCGTCGCGGGGTGGCGCTCGGGAGAGGGCAGTCTGCCGACCACCTCGGCCGGGGTGGAGCTGTGCGCCCTGGCAGTGTTCCTGGGCCTGCGCGTGGTCAACGTCGGCCAGTTGCTGATCTCGCTGCCGAGCGCATTACGGGACACCACCTCGCCGGCCCTGTTCGCTGCCGCCCTGTCCGTCTACCTCGCCGAGTCGGCGTTCCTTGCGGCCGCCACCGTCCGCGCACGCGGCTACCTCGACGCGCGACTGGGACGCGCGGACGTGGCCGTCGCCGTGGTCGTTCTCCTGGCACAGCCCTGGTACGTCGCACCCGGAGACCTCACCGGCAGTTGGACCGCCTGGGGCTTCGCCTGCACGCTCGGCTCGGCCTGCGGAGCGGCCATCGTCTTCCCGCGTCGTCGCGGCACCGCCGTCGCGGGTCCTCGCCCTGACCGCTGCCTACCTGGTGGGCAGCCTTCCCTGGGCGCTCCCCTCCGTGCGGAGCACCGTGGTCTCCAACGCTTTCTCCTACGCGGGATTCGCCCTGCTCACCCGCCTGCTCGCCGGGTATCTGCGACGTCTGGCGAGCGCCGCCGAGCGGGCCCGGCAGGCCGCGGCGCAATCCGCAGCCGAGGCCGCCCGGCTCGCCGAGGTCGACCGCCAGCGGACCCTGCTGCACGACAACATCAGTGTGCTCAGCCTCCTCGCCCGCCAGGATCTGCCGCCCGAGTCGGCGGAGCCGCTGCGTCATCAGGCGGCAGTCTTGTCCCGCAAGGTCCGAGCGTTCATCGACGACAACGACGGCGTACCACTCCGGTCGACGGGTCCGGCCTCCACCAGACCGGGGCCCGGCGGCGACGGCGGGCCCCGCGAGCTGATCGCCGTCGTGCGGTCCGCCGCGGAGGGCTTCTGGGAACTGCCGGTCACCTTCAACTTGGACCTCGCCCGTGGCATCGCGCTGCCGGGACCGACCGCCGCCGCCGTCGAGGCCGCGACCGCGACCCTGCTGCACAACGTCCGCCTCCACGCGCAGGCGCACGCCGTCGTCGTCCACGCGGACGCCGACCGCGCCGCGGGCGAGTGGGAGATCACCGTCCGGGACGACGGGCGCGGCTTCGACCCGGCGTCCACGGCACTCGGCTTCGGCCTGCGCGTCCAGGTGACGGAGACCCTGGCACGCCACCGCATCCGCGTCCAACTCGACTCGTTCCCGGACGACGGCACCACCGTCACACTCCGCGGCCCCTGGGAGGAACCGGCATGACCACCGAGCAGTCACAAAGCCCGACGGCAGCAACCCCCGCACCGCGAGTGGCGGCCGTCGACGACAACACCATCATCCGGGACTCGCTCTGCCCGCTGTTCCCCGGCTGGGACGTCGTCGGCTGCTTCCGGGACGCCGAGGCCCTGCTGGCCGCACGCCCGGAAGCGGACGTGGTGATCGTCGACCTCAACCTCGCTGGCACCGGCCCCGCCCCTGCCCTCCAGGGCCCCGCCGCCGTAAGAGCGGTGGCCGAGGCCGGATACAGGGTGCTCGTCTACACCAGCGAGGTGCGGCGCACGATCCTGGTCGACTGCCTGACCGCGGGCGCCCAGGGGATCGTGCACAAGGCCGAACCGCTGCCGGCGCTCGGCGACGCGGTGGACGCCGTGGCGGCCGGGCAGGTCGTCATCACCCAGGAACTGACCGGGCTGGCCGAACTCGCCGAGCGCCGCGACCAGTTGCCCAATCTGTCGCCGCGCGAACGCGAGGTGCTGGCCGGGCGTGCCCGCGGCGAGTCCTTCCGCAGCATCGCCCGCCGGCTGTTCATCACGCCCCAGACCGCGACCGGCTACATGAACAGCGTCAAGACCAAGTTCGCGGCCTACCTGCGCGACCACTCCCCCGCCGACCTGGAGTACTACCTCGGCCTGGAGCCTTCCGGTCTGACCGACTGGCAGCCGCCGACGACCGGCCCGCGCTGAGCCCGCACCTACCCCCCGATTTCGCGGGTACCGCCAACGCCCCGGCGGCGAAAGACTCATGGGCGTCTACCGGTGAGGACGACACACCGGAAACCCCGCGGACTATCGGGAGGAACAGCCGTGGCCACCGGGCACTCGGTCGTGGTGCTCATCGGCAGGAAGGTGTAGAGCCGGCCGCGCGTCAACGGCTTGCCCACCGGGACCGCCACCACCACCTCGGCCGACCCGCGCCACTTGTCCCATGCCGTGCCCATGTCGCCGCTGGCCGCGATGGCGGGGAGGACGCGCTCCTCCGGCACGCTGCTGCGGACCAGGACCAGCTTCAGGCGCCCCCGGCGCAGCGCCACTTCCTCGATCCTGAGGCTGCGGGCCTTGTACAGCGTCGTCACCCGCCGCCCGAAGACGGCGCGTTTCGGGGCGGCACCGACCTCGGCGTGGGTCACCACGACCGTGGCCAGCCGGTCGAGAAAGAGCTCGAACGGCGCGCTGTCGTCGATGAGTTCGCGCAGCTGTCGGGCGGCCGAGGCGCGGGCGGCGGCGTCCTTGAGGGGCAGGCGGACGACGGTGACGATCCCGTGGCGACGGAGCTGCCGCACCGGCTCGGGGATCTCGCCCACCGGCACCGGGACGGTCAGCGCGGACAGGTTGGCGCGCAGCTTGTCCGCCGCGCCGGGGTCGTCCGGGGCCGCCTCCGCCGCGATCCGGTCGAAGTCCGACGGCAGGGCGAAGCGGAAGCAGTAGCCGTCGAACGCCTTCGCGGCCGGAGCCGAGACGCTGTACAACTCCGGGGCCTCGGTCAGCTCACGGACGCTCTTGAAGCCCACCCCCTTGTGCCCGATGCCCTCGTCCGGCCGCTTGCTGGACGACGCGACCCGGCACAGCGCGCCGAAGCGCTTCGGCGTCAGCTCACGGCCGCCGTTGGCCACGTAGAGGACCCCGTGCTCGCCCTCGGTCTCGTCGAGCAGGATCTCCACCCGCCCGCCGCCCGGTGTGGCCAGGTGCGCGTCGTGGGCGTTCTGCAGGAGCTCGACGATCACCCGCCCCTTGTACTCGGGAGCCAGTACCTCCTCGATCACGTCCTTCAGCTCGCGCGAGGTCGTGTCGCCCTCCGCCAGGCCCCTCAGGCAGATCCGCGCCTTCCTCACGGACTGCGCCCACACCTGCCGCCGACGGGAACCCGCCGCCCCGGAGCCCTTCAACCGCCGCCTCCCCGTGCCGTACGAAATCATCCGCGGCCACGCTACTGGGGCACGCATTTGGTCATGCTCAATGGGTCCGAGACCTTGATCCATCAGCTCGGTCTTGTCCAGCACCGTGCCCAGCACGTCGCCAGGACTACTTCAGTGGGTGAGCGGACGGCCCGCGCGGACCGCCTCACAGTCGTGCAGCGCCAAATTGTCGCAGCCGCCGACTGTGCTACCGCACGCGATGGAGCCAGACCCGATGCTCTTACGCCAACCAGGCTCAGCGGTCCTCGACGATGAAACACGCCCGCTGGTAGAGCTCGTCGAACGTGATGATCTCGACGTCCTGGATGGACGTCCGGTACAGCTCGAAGGAGCTGATCTTCTCCGGGTTCACGGCACCGTTCTGGATGAACTCTTGCAGGCTCCCGATCACCACGACCTGCCGGGGGCGGGTGGTGGACAGCCCGACTTCGATCGGGGTGCCGTCGTCCTCGTAGATGCGATCGAGGAACTGACGGGAGATGAGCTGCTGGGCCTTGTTGGCGGTCTTCTGCACCTGGGCCACGCCCCCGCCCAGCTCCTTCGATGCCTGGTAGACACCCGATCGGTACGGGGTTCCGGCGAGTAGCTCCGTCTTGTGGGTCTTGATCTCGCAGAAGAGCATGCTGCTGATCAGGCCCTTGGAACGCATGATGGCGTCGATGCGCTTCCCGGCCCCGCCGAAAATACTGGCGCCTGTGGTGATGCGTTCCAGCTTGCCGTCGTCGATGGACTCACAGGCGATGAGGTTGAGGCCGTACCCGAAGATCCACTGATTCTCCTCGAAGAAGGCCTGCCAGACCGCCTCCGGCCCGCGTGTCGTGGCCAGGCTCTCCGCCTGCTGGAAGTAGTCCGGATCAGTAAGCAGCCGCTCAAACCTCTGGAGCTGTTCCTTGCGGTTGCTGATCAGCCGGATGTCCTCTTCCGTGAGTCCGCCGCCGATCGCGGTCCTGACCGCACCGAGAACCATCGTCCGGTCCTGGCCGGTCAGCAGCTGGGCCAGCTGTGCTTCGTCCCCGGTCACCAACTGGTGGAGGTCACCGGGGGTGCTCAGGCCGGCGCAACTCTGAAGGAAGTTGATGACCTTCCAGAAGTTCTCGTGAACGTCGCCGGTATCGACGAGCGCCTTGACGGCCCGGGTGGCGCTGGTGTCAGGCATCATCTGGGAGATAGGGGTGTCCCCCGCCTTCTTCTTGTCCTTCTTCCAGAGCTTGATCCTCGGCGTGTAGCTGTTGCCCTTCTTGATGATGGTGACGCTGAGCAGGGTCGCTACCTGAGGCCGATCATCGAGGACGAAGTCGGTGATCATTCGGCGTGCACGGGTGTCGTAGAGGTGCTGGAGCCCATCGCCGTCTTGGGAACCGCGGATCTCCAGGCTGGCGAAGTCCCCCCGGGTGACGTCGAACTCGGTGGTGGTGAAGGGGAGACGGAAGCCGCGAACGATGGGGGTGGCGGGTGCGATGCCCTGGGTCCGCCAGTCCGGCGAGATGTTGGGCATGGGCCGGGGATCGCCTTCGACCACGAGGCCCTGGACGTCGGTGCGCCCGAGCTGACCGAGCACGGTCTCCAGAGACCGCCAGATCAATCCCTTCGTCTCTTCGGTGAAGGCGTGCAGGAGCTCACGCTCCACCGTCAGGAGCGCCTCGTACGTGTCCGCCGTCCAGCCGTCACCCGGCATGGGGTGAAAGAAGCCACCGTCACGGCGCAGGGTCAGAACCGCGGTGCGCAGCAAGTCCCGTGCGCTCTCCTCGCCAGCGCAGTCCAGAAGGCTGTAGGTCTGGCCCAGGACCAGGTCGAGCTTGCCCGTGTCCGCATCGCCCAGCGGCAACGGGACCAACGGGCCCGTCGGCGCAACACGGACCGGCGTATACAGCGGACGACCGGAAACGAACTCGTAGGAGCGCAGGCCCCATCCGTCCGGCGCCAGAAGCCGGTTCAGCTCCTCAACATGCGCCAACGCCTCCTCGACACCGGCCGCGACCTCGGGATGGACCAGCCGTGCCAGAAAGGCGAGCAACACCTCGTCCGGCCCCTGGGCAAGCTCCAACCTGGGATCCTCGAAGATCCAGTCGTCGGCCAAGTCGTCGTTGTTGAACCGGTGCTGCTGGATTTCGGCCCGGACAGTTGGGAGTCGGCCTTCCTCTGACGAGCGTCGATCCAGATCGTAGAGGTCCTCGAGGAACGTGACTTCGTCCAGCCTCCCCCACCAAGGGCGCGACATCCCGCGCACGTACGTGAAGATGTCTTGCCGCGTCACCGCCGTGATCTCGGGTCGCGCGTGTGCCGGGGCGGGGTCACTGGACGTCATGCCTCCATGATGGACGGCCGGCATTGTCAGGAGGCTGGCTATCGAGAGATTCCGTTCTCGCGCGGGCATCAGGAAGTCTGGCTGGCTGCGAGGACATCGCAGCATCCCCAGGCGAGGCCGGGGGTGTCGGCAAGGGTCTGGCCGTCCTCAACATCGCTCCAGGCACACGACATTGTGGGAGGGAGGCGTCTCTCGCAACGATGTGTCGTACGCCCATGGACTGACCTCAGCCCACGCTTGCGAAGACTGACCCGGTTCGCGGCCCCACCCAACCCACGACCAATTCGGGCCGACGACGATCCACGGCATGAGCGTGCGGTGTTCGCGGTTGGTTCCGTCAACGGTCGAGGCTTCCGAGACGCTCCTCAACCCCGATGCTTCGGTTGAGGACCATGGTGTCGATCAGGTCGAGTGCTCGGCTCGCGACGTCGGTGTGAGGATCGTGGGCGTAGATGCTGGTGACGATCTCGCCCAGTGCGTGAGCGTGAGCGGCGCTGGCTTTGGTGAAGTCACCGGCTTCGTGCCCGTGGAGTTCGAAGAACCGCTTGGCGATGTCGAGGACGAGACTCGGGTATATCTCCTGGAGATTCTTGGCCGCGCTGATGGCTGGCTCGGGGTTCAGTGCGAAGGCCCGGGTGTCAGGTGCGGCGGCGAGAAGAGCCTCGACGGTTGGGTGGTCGGCACCAGGGACATTGCGGACGGCGGTGCCAGCCTCCTTCGCCACGTCGTCGGCGGAGTCATCGCACAGGATCAGCAGCGCGTAGATGAGGCTCTCGGGGAAAGCCGTGAGGGGCTGGAGTTCCGACAGGGCGGTCGCAAGACCGATACGCTCGGGCACCTGTCCGTCCACGAGTTGCTGGACGGTGGAATCGGCGCACGAGCCCGAGTCGGTCGCGCAGGCGTAGGTGGCAACGGCCGCCGCATTGTTTGCCGCCCGCTCAGCAACCGCAGCGAGGAGCCTGTCCGCAGGCGATTCCTGGGCCACGCTGGCGCGCATGTGCAGCATTCGCGTGACGAACGGCTCGACAGCAGCGTAGTTGCGCCACCCCGCTCTGTTGAGGAGGGCGCGGAGCGGCTGGGTGGACAGCAGGATCCGAGGGTCAGGCGGATAGTCCGACTCAGGGATGACAGCCACGCCGGGGGAGTCAAGCGCGACGGTGGCAATCTCCGTATGCTGGCCGTACTCAGCGGACTGGACCATGCTCGCGACCTGAAGGGCCGACATACGCAGCATCAGGTCGGGGCTGGCAGCGAGTCGAAGGAGTTCATCCCGCAGGGTAGGGGCGGCCTCCGCGCGGCTCTCGGCGAGGCTCCTGAGCGCTTCCAGCGCGATCCACTCGCCGCGCTGCCAGCTTGCGTGAACGAGGCTGTCGGCAATGTCGCGGCCGTACTCCATCAGCTTCAGCTGCACCTGGTCGGGCGTGGCAGACTCGGCGGGCACCGCTTCCTCGGGCAGCTTGGGCACGAGACTGGGGCGCGGGCTTGCCGCTGCGCCCGGTGTGCTGGCCAGACCGAGTAGGCCGCGCAGGGTGTCCGTGAGGTCATCGATCGTGTAGGCGGCCTCGGCCAGATCTCCGTCGGTGATGTGCGGCGCAGTGCGCGCGATGAGCATGGCCAGGTCGTTGCCGCAGGTACTCGCGTGCGGTGACGCAGCCTTCACGGTGCGCAGCGCCTGTGCCACGGTCGCCTCGGCTGCTGTCCCCGCCTTGTCGATGCCGCGTAGGACGGCCGCGATGTAGACCACGGGGATGGCCTTTTCGCGTTCGAGGAGTGCGGCAAATCGTTCTGGGTCTTGTTGGGTTGCCGCGGTGATGACGTCGGCGAAGCTGGTAGCTCCGCCGAGGAGTTGGCCGTCGTCTGTCCAGATAGGGCCGTCAGCCGTGTGTTGCTGCAGTTCGTGGACGAGCTCGTCATCCGGCATGGTCTGGACGGCTTCCAGGCTGACGGGCGACTGAAGCTGTGCCCCGAGGCTGCGGGCTGGCTGGGCGGGGCTGGTGGCGCCGCGGGCGCCGAAAGTGGCGTCGAGCTGGTTGCGGCGTTTCAGGATGTCCGGGTCGAGAAATTGTTCGGGGATGGCGGAAAGGAGACGGTGGGCGAGAAAGCCCTGAGGGACCGTTCCGCTCTTCTCCGCCGGGCTGGTCGCGGAGGCGGCGCGCTGCTGGACCGCCCTCGTCTGTTCGAGGGTCCGGTGTTCGCAGACATGCGCCAGCGCCTCGGCCGAGAGCTCGTTCAGGTCGCGCAGCGAGCCCTGAGCGAGCGCAAAGGGCCCGTTGCTGAGCCAGGCCACTGCGTCGTCGAGTAGATCGGGGTGGCCGGAGGAGAAGCCTGCGGCCGCAAGGACCTGCTCGACGGCGAGGTCGGATGTGGCCATGCTCCGAACGGCGGCGTGGGCTTCCGGGTCGCCGGCGGCCGAGGACGCGCGGAGCGCAGCCGTCAGGTGGCTGAAGACAGCATCGTTGCCGTGGCTGAACCCGGTGTATCCGGAGGGAATGGGGTCGAAGGTCGCATCCCGCTCTCCGTTGCGGGTGATCTGTCCGGTGCGGGTGGCGATGCTCGCGGCGCGCACGACCGGCAGGATGTGGTGAACGAAGTCGGCCGGGGCGTCCTGCGCGAGTGCGGCGAGGATGTCCGAGTCGGTGCGAGTGGTCCCCAGGAACTGGATGGCGCTGGGCTCCGGCAGTGCGACCGGTGGGCTCGGCGTCTCGCTGCCGAGCTGGGCTCTGCCCTCACGCTGCGCCGGTTCAGCCTCTCGGGAGGCCTCAAGCACATGCAAGTCGAGCAGGCGCTGCAGGTAGGCGCCGACGATTCTGGCCCCGGCTGCAGCCGCGCTGCCCTTCATTCCGTAGAGCAAGGTGTAAACGTCGTGGTTCGGACCGTCGATGGCGCCGGCCTTGATTAGCGTTTCGAACAACCGCACCACGCTGTCGCTTTCGGCTAGCGGCGCCAGATTGATCACGGCGATGATGCGGCGGGCCCAGTCCGGATCCGTTGCGTGAGGCTGGAGGAGCGCGGCAACTGGGTCGGGGTGGTTGCGCACCAAAAGTCTGCAGAGCCAGGCCCCGAAGTCGACCATGCCCGGATCGGAGAGGAAGGGCTCGATGACGCCCTCGGCGAGCAGCAGGTTGCCGAAGGACTGAGAGCTCGCGGCGCGGGCATGGGCCCATTCGGCGAGCGGCTCGGAGCGGGCGTCGCCCAGGACGGTCAGCGCCTGCCACTCTTGCGTCGTCGGGTCCGGCACGCTGGTGACCAGGGCGATCACCAGTTCCTTGATGTGCGGGCGGACGTCATCGGCCGCGAGCACGTCCCGGACATCCCGCAAGTACTGGTTCCGGTCCTGTTCGCGTTCGAGGGTCAGGATCTGGCGGACCTGGGAGCGGCGGAACAGGTGCTGCTCGTCGCTGCGCAGAAGGTCGAGCAGGGACAGGCCCGCGCGGGCGTGGTGGTGAGCGTAGGCGTAGTCGAAGAACGCCTCGTGGGCAAAACCGATACGGCCGTCAGCCTCGCGTAGCCAGCCGGCGCTGATGAGCTGATTTACGGTCAATCGGTTCCCGCTCAGGCGTGCAGCAGGAGCGGTCAGCTCCTGCCGTTTACTCAGCTCCTCCGCGAGGGCGCCCGTGACCTCTTCGACCGGTGCGTTCGGAATGGCGTGGTTGACCTGGCGGACAACGCTGTCGAAGAACTTGTCGAAGAGCTGCAGGCGGGTGCTGATGCCAGCGACATCCAGGGTGCCGCGTTGCTGCAGGGTCACCAGCATGCGCAGGTGCAGTGGGGAACGGAGGATCTCGCGCAGTGCGGGGGCCAGCGCGGCCGGATCGATGCCTGCGGTGTCCAGCGCCCGGTGTACGTCTTCGGCTGGCAGCAGGCCCAGGTCGACGGAGCGGCTCTCAACGGCTGGCGCGGAGAGGGTCAGCATGCGGTCGTCCTCGTTGAAGTCGAACGTCCGGCAGGCCAATAGGACGCGCACTCCGGATGTCTTGGCCTGCCTCACGGTCTCGGTGACGGCCCGGAATCGCTCCGGGTGGCGTCCAGACGCGCTGCTGTAAGCGTCCACCTGGTCCAGAACCAAAACGGCCGGCCCGCCCGCGGCCAGCCGCGACAGCACGAGGGCCGGTGACTCGGGCAGACCGAGCACGGCCCCCAGACCGGAGGCGTCCTGGAACGCATCCAGACGGTCCAGGCGGGCGGCCAGCACGAGCGGCCTCGGTCCGCTCCCAGCCGCTGGGGGCGTCGTGAGCTGCTCAACGACCTGACCCAGCATGTCCGACTTTCCCATGCCAGCAACGCCGGTCACCGTCACGATGTCTGGCCCATCGGGAGAGGTGACAAGCCCAGCAATCGTCCCGGCTTCCGCACGGCTGATCTCGGCCAAGGGACCCCGGTCCTCAACGACGCCCTCCGCGTAGCGCCGGTTGGCAGCTTCGATCTTCGCGCGGGTGCTCGGGTCTCGGCCCCAGTCGTTGGGCGCCAGGTCCTCGGCGGTCAGGTAGTCCCACACCTCCTGGGCAGTGATCACCTGACAGAGATGCTCCTGAAGGTAGGTGCCGAGGAGACTGACCACGGTCGCCGGGGATCCGCTCACCAGCATCCGCGCGTGCACGTCCAGGCGGTCCAGGAGGTCGGGCTCGCTGATCACTCCGACTCTGACGCGCTTGAGTGCCTGCCAACACTCCTCTGGGGTCCACCAGTCCCAGTCCTGGCGAATCCTGGTCCAGGAGTCATTCTTTTCCTTCGCACCGGCGAAGACCTCCTCGAACTCCTGCAAGCTACTGGCGAGCACCGCGCTCTCGGTGAAGTCCTGGAGGTGCGAGGCAGACAGGGTGGAACGGAACTCGCACCTGGCCGTCGGCTCGTTCCTGAGCTGAGTGCCGAAAGCCTTGATCACGCCGTTGGCCACTAGCTTCGATACGGTCCACTGCTCGTCGCCGGCCAGCTGCCGCTTGACCTGGGTGAAGGTCCGGGTGCCGTCCTCGCTCTCAACCCACCACTCGAAGGAGTCCTCGCCGGGCTGCTCGAAACGCATTCGGACCGAGTCGTGCTTCTCGTCCAGCAGTTGGAGCAGGCGCAGGACCGCGAGCCGGCCCTCGTAGCGGTTGCCGATCTTGTCGGCAAGGCCCCCTCTGGGTGGCATGGGTTCGCCGTACTCCTCTCGGTCAGATGAGGCTTTGCTGTTCGGGTGCAACGGTGACCGGCGACCGTAAGGACGAGGGGCAGGCAACCGCTGCGGCTTGGACCATACCGCTGCCAGGCCACCACGGCAGTCCCCGTGGCCTTCTCGCGACCCCAGCGAGTCGTGGCACCAATCGGCTTCCGGTGTACCGACTCATATGCCTTCCTGCATCGTGCGCCGTTTGGCCTGCATCCGTGCCTCGAGTTCGGCGGGTAGGTACCAGCCCTGGATGCTCGCGGTCATGTAGAGCCGGGCCTTGAGGCCGATCAGCAACTGGCGGCGGCGCTCCTGGTCGGCGAGGGCCCACTCGTCCGCGAGGGTACGGCCGGTTTCGACGTCGACCCAGGCGGCGGGTCGCTGTGGGAGGGCGGCAAGGCGGCGCCGTTCGTCGACGAGAGTTTCGAGGGCTTCGGAGTACTCGTCATCGCCACCGGGATAGTCGAACAGGCCGCGGCGCTTCTCCTCGCGGAGGTCCTTCATCGCCTGCGCGACGTGGTTCAACTGCTCGGTGTGATCCTCCCCGGGGATGAACCGGCGGATCGTCATCGGCAGGCCGGCCAGGCGGTCGACCAGCTCCATGATCGCGGCGGTGACCCGCTCCCCCTTGACCGACTGCCCTCGGCATGCGGGCTTGCCGGTCTTCCGCACACACCGGTAGTACTCATAGACCCGACCATTGCGGGCATGATTCTCCTGCCGGTACAGCCTGTCACCACAGCGGTCGCAGTGCACCACCCCCAACCACGGCGCAGCCCCGTTCGAGCGCTCTCTGGTCACCGCGCGCTCGTCCATCGCCGCCTGGATCGCCGCCCACTCCTCGTCGGTGAAGAGCGGCTTGGCCATCCGGATCGGCATGCCCTTCGTATCTCGGGCGAGCTTGCGGGCCTTGACGGAGCGGCCGATCAGCTTGAGGCCCATCGTGGCCGGCGAGCGGAGGATCTTGCCGATGCTGGAGGCGTTCCAGTGGTTCGACGGTGGTGTCTTGCGCTTGCTCGAGTAGGCCTCGCCCTGGTTCTTGAACACGTGGGTGGCGGGCGTGTCGAAGCCGGCGGCTTCCAGGGCCGTGGCGATCATCCACTGGCTCTGCCCCTCCAGGAGCAGCTTGCCCATGTACCGGACCGCCTCGGACGTGACCGGGTCCGGCTCCAGCGTCCGCCCGCCACCCGGACGGTCGACGATCCGGTACCCGTACGGCGGCTGCCCGCCCGCCCACCGGTCCGTCTTCCGCAGATGCCTGTGCGCACCGGCCACCCGGGCCTTGATCCGCTTGAGCTCCATCTCCGCGAAGATCGACGCCAGCATCAGGAACACCTTCGCCAGCTCGTTCCCGAACGACGACTCGCGGCCCTTGCGGTAGTCCAGGGTGATCCCGTCGACGGTGAAGACGAGGACCTTGCGGTTCTCCTCCGCCCAGTGCGCCACATCCGCGCAGTCCTTCGCCGACCGGAACGCCCGGTCCACCTTCGCCCACACCATGGCATCCCACTCACCCTGCCGATCGGTGAGCCACGGCCCCAGATCCGGACGCTTCCACGGAGTGACCTCCGCCGACACGTCCAGGTCCTCGAAGGACCCGACGATCTCCCACTCCTTCGACAGCGCATGCCGCGCGGCCGACTCCGCCTGGACCAGGTGCGAGACCTTGCCCTCGTCCCCGTGCGTGTCCGACACACGCGAACCAACCACCGCCCGAACCGGCGCCACAGTCGTCATACTGCCCACGGGTAGTCCCCTCCGCCCATGCCAGCAGACGCATACGAACCACCCCCATTCGAACGGGTGGACTCTTTTGGAAAACGCGTCGTTCCGCTGGAGGATTGATTATCTGATGGCCAGTCAGGGACTCGCAGCTCGGTGCACCGAGGCCTACGTCGAACGCCCCGCCTCCCATGCCGAGCGCTGGTCCGACCACGCACCGGTCACCGCGGTCTTCGACTTCGGTCAACTCCTATAGCACTGAGGGAAGATGAGACGGCCAGGCATGGCCGCCTCGGTTATCGTCCCGCATGCCCAGGGTGAAGCCGAGGTTGCCATCGGCCATCGCTGGACTGCTCCCATGACGGAGCGGGCGCACCGTTCGGGGTGGAGCGGCCAGTCGGCCGGGCGGGGAAACGCATCGATTTGTCAAAGTCCGGATCGGGCGGTCGTCACCGCCCGGGACGGCGGTGGGGCAGCGATGCGTCATCGACGGATCACACAGTATGGATCTGGCGCCCGGTGATGTGCGCCGGGGTGACCCGAATCCACAGGCTGCGGACGCCACCGGCCCAAGGCTGGGCGCCGGGCTGGTCCGCCAGATGGCGGATGGTTTCGGGATCGGTGACGTGCTCGGCGGTTCCGGTGATCAGCACGCTCCAGCCGTCCCGGTGGTGCTCGTCGATGTGATCGACCTGGAAGGAGACCTCAATGCTGTCTTCGGCTGCCGCCGCCCCGCGTGGATCCGTCCGGTAGAGCACAGTCCGGCCGTCGACAATGTAGTTGACGGGGAACACGGCAGGTCCCGGTTGGACGGGCAGGGCGATGCGGCCGATCCCGTGGGTGCCGATGCGGTCCCAGCACTCCCTCGCGGTCAGCTTCATCAGCGCCGGGTGGCGCGAGGCGCTCTGCTGCCCGGGCGGAGGCTCGGCTCGGCCTTCCATGAGCTCGGCGTAGGTCATGTCCAGCGCAGCGGCGATGCGTAGCAGGCTGGCCGGGTCGAAGTCGGCTCCCGCCTCGGTCAGGAGCTGGAGGTAGTGCGGAGACATGCCGGCACGGCGGGCAAGCTCCGCCTCGGTGAGGCCGAGTTGCTGCCGCTGCACCTCGATCCGGCGCAGGACCGCCGTCGCAAGAGGGCCTGCTGCGTTTGCCGGGCGTGCGGTGTTCTCGTTCACGGTGTCCTCCCGGAAGGACGTTCGCCTCCAGCATCCCCCGGATCGGCCGGAGGCCGATGGGGCCGGGAGGGCAAGCGCCCGGGCCGATCGGCCCTGTCCAGGGACGATCCTCTCCTCCGGCGGTACTTCCGAGCAGGCAACACGGCCGCCGTCTACTGTGGGCAGTGGCAGCAGACGGGCGTGAGGAGCCTCGGAGGCGGCGGTGGGCAGCGCATCGGACGAGGGACCGGCTCCGCTGCCGCACCTGCGCCTGGATGAGCTGCTCGATGAACTTCAGGCCCGGCTGGACGCGGCCCGCGGCACAAGGGACCGGGTGCACAGCCTGCTGGAGGCCGTGCTGGCGGTGGGTCGCGACCTGGAGCTTGCCCAGGTGCTGCGCCACATCGTCGATGCCGCCGTGACCCTGGTCGACGCCAAGTACGGAGCGCTCGGGGTGATCGGCGAGGACCAGCGCCTCGCCCAGTTCATCCCGGTCGGCGTCACCGACGAACAGATCGCGCGGATCGGCCCCCTCCCATCCGGCCACGGGGTGCTCGGCGAGCTGATCCGGCACCCGGAGCCCCTGCGCCTCGCGGAGATCTCCGACCACCCCTCGTCCTACGGGTTCCCCTCTCATCACCCCCAGATGCACACCTTCCTGGGCGTACCGATCCGGGTCCGGGGCAAAGTCTTCGGCAACCTCTACCTGGCCGAGAAGCGCCGCGGCCGGGAGTTCGACGCCGAGGACGAGTCCGTGCTGTCCACGCTCGGCGTGGCCGCCGGGGTGGCGATCGAGAACGCCCGCCTCTACACGCGGGCGCGGCTGCGCGAGCGGTGGCTGACCGCGAGCGCCGAGGTCACCAGCAGCCTGCTGTCCGGCAGCTCCGAGCAGGACGTGCTGAACCTGCTGCTCACCCGCGCGAGCGAGATCGCCGGCGCGGATCTGTCCGTGGTTGCCCTCCGCCCGGCTGGCTCCACCGACCTCGAGGTCCATCTGGCCTCGGGACTGGGTGAACGGGAGCACCAGGGGCTCGTCCTCCCGCTGGAGGGATCGTTCATCGGTGCCGCCGCGCGCTCCGGCGGCCTGGTGGTGAGCACCGACGTACAGAAGGACCCGCGGATCACGGCGGGGCCCCCGCGCTGGGAGGGCCTGGGCCCGGCCGTGGCCGTGCCGATCGGCACCCCGAAGGGCGGCGTACGAGGTGTGCTGATGCTCGCCAGGGCGCAGGGCAAGCCGCTGTTCGACGCGGACGAGTCCGACCCGCTGCTGGGCTTCGCCGGGCAGGCGGCGGTCGCGATGGAGCTGGCCGAGCGGCGCCGCGATTCCGAGCAGGTGGCGCTGCTGCAGGAGCGCGACCGGATCGCCCGGGACCTGCACGACCTCGCGATCCAACGGCTGTTCGCCACCGGGATGACCCTGCAGGGCGCGGTGCGGTTCATCGACCACCCGGAGGCCTCCGACCGGGTGCTGCGCGCGATCGACGACCTGGACGAGACCGTGAAGACCATCCGGGCGACCATCTTCGGCCTGCGCGCGCGGGAGGCCGGCCCTGCCGCCACGGGTCTGCGCTCGCGGACCGTCGACGTGGTCGCGCGGGCGGGAGCCGTGCTCGGGTTCACACCGGACCTCCGGATGACCGGATTGTTGGACGTCGCGGTACCGCCCCAGGTGGCCGACGAGGCGATCGCCGTGCTCGAGGAAGCGCTCTCCAACGCAGCCCGACACTCCGGTGCGAGCAGCATGGAGGTCTCGCTCACCGCAGGGGCAGACCTGCTGGTCACCGTGACCGACAACGGCACCGGGCTGTCGGAGGGCGGCCGCCGCAGCGGGCTCGCCAACCTCGCCGAGCGTGCCGCCGCCCTCGGCGGCAGCTTCGACGCCCACACGCTCCCCCACAGTGGCACGGAGCTGGTGTGGCGCGTCCCCCTGCCGTCCTAAGCCGTGGTGTCCAGTACCTCGGACAGCGGCAGCCGCGGCGTCGGGGCGCCCTCGGGACCGTAGCCGAGCCTGATCAGCATCTGCACGTACGCCGGCCCATGGTGGGCGTCGCGGGTGGCCCACCGCAGGTACGGCCACTCCATCGCCTGGTGCAGCAGCGAGGCCCGCACGCCGTGCACCGTGGCGCGCAGCAGGACGTGTTCCAGTGCGAGCCCTGTCCGTAGCCAGTCGACGGGCCGGTCGTGTTCGGTGGCGAGGACGGCGATGCGCGGTTCGGTCTCGAAGGCGGCGGGCGGCAGGTGCTCGGCCGGGCGGATGGCGGAGAAGTCGCGCATCGGGAGGTGGCCGGCCCGGTCCTGCGGTCCGAGGGCGGCGGCCGGGATGCCGTACGGCTCGGCGCCCGGACCCTGGATCCAGCTGCGGCTCTCGCGGCTGCGTGCCGCGTCCGTGGTGTTCTGCCGTTCCGCCTCGGCGGTCAGGTGCAACAGGCGGTCGGTCTCCTCGCGGTCCGGCAGGTAGAGCGTCGTCTCCTCCGTGTGGGCGGCCTCGACGAGCTCGGCGAGCACGGCGGCGGGGACAGGCGGCCCGGTGAACGGGCTGCGGATGGTGTGGCGATGCCAGATCGCGTCGTACAACTCCTTTGTGGAGGGCAGCTCGATGGGTGACGACATGTCGAGGCGGATGTCGGCCAGCAAGTCGGGTTCGCCCGGGTCGGGCAGCAGCCGTACCTCCGGTGCCCAGCCGAGGTGCCGGGCGGCGGTTCGCAGGTTAAGGACCGCGGCGCCGACCGAGATGTGCAGCGCCCGCCCCTGGGGGTCGGTGGTCGGCAGCGACCGGCCCCGGACAGCGCGGACCTCCAGGGTGGAGGTCTCCGGGAGCAGCCGGTAGTGCCAGGGCTGGGTGTTGTGGATGGACGGCGCGGCCACCGCGGCGGAGATCAGCTGCTCCAGGGCTGCGGCGTCGAGAGCCATGACGGTCATGGCGGCCTCCGTACCAGGTCAGTCGGGGGTGGGGCCGCGGCCGGAGCGCAGGGTCTCCAGGCGCTGTCGGTACTCGTCGGCGTCGATGTCTCCGCGGGCGAAGCGCTCGGCGAGCAGTTGCTCGGGGGGCGTGCGCTCGGAGGGGGGCGGAGCGGCGGGCGGTGTGCCGGGATGGTGCTGCGGGGCGCGGCCGAGGTAGCGGACCAGGGCGACGACACCGAAGATGATCAGGCCCCAGAAGAGCAGCATGCTGACGGTCATGAAGCCCCAGCCCCAGCCGTTCATACCGTGGTCGGTCCAGTACATCATCGCGGGCTCCTCGCCGATGGCCGGTGGGCTGCGGGGGCGTGTGCCCTCACCACCACGGTGCGGCGGGCCCGGCCGGCGGCGCTTGGGCCGTTCGACTCCAATGGCTGGGCCGCGCGGCTCAGTGCGGGTGCGCGGGGTTCTCGGACGTGCCGTGCTCGGATTCGGCATGCGCGGCGAGGACGGCGGCCTGGAGGCGGCGTTCGACGCCGAGTTTGGCGAGCATGCGGGAGACGTGGTTCTTGACCGTCTTCTCGGCGAGGTAGAGCTCCTTGCCGATCTGACGGTTGGTCTTGCCCTCACCGACCAGGGCGAGGATCTCCCGCTCGCGCGCCGTGAGCTGGTGCAGCGCGGCCTCGGTGTCGCTCTCCTCGTGGTGGCGCAGGCTCTCCATGAGCTTCCGGGTGGTGGCGGGGTCCAGCATCGACTGGCCGGCAGCCACCGTCCGGACGGCGCTCACCAGATCGGCTCCCTTGACCTGCTTGAGGACGTAGCCGGCCGCTCCCGCCATGATCGCGTCCAACAGGGCGTCGTCATCGTCGAAGGAGGTCAGCATCAGGCAGACCAGCTCGGGCATCCGGTCGCGCAGCTCGCGGCAGACCGTCACGCCGTCGCCGTCCGGCAGCCGGACGTCCAGGACCGCGACCTGCGGGCGCAACGCAGGTACCCGGGCCAGGGCCTGCGCACAGGTCGCCGCCTCGCCCACCACCTCGATGTCCGGTTCGGCCTCCAGCAGGTCGCGCACACCGCGCCGGACCACCTCGTGGTCGTCCAGCAGGAAGACCTGGATTGGCTGCTCGCTCTCGCCGGTCTCGGTCGCGTCCATGACTGACTCCTGGGGGCACGGGGCGTGGCCTCTGCTTCGATTCTGCCCGTCCGTTCGATGGACCGCATGGCCCTGTTCGGCGGACCGCCCGACGCGCACAGTGGTGGCAGCGGTACCCGGAGGTGAGGCCATGGCGACGGCCTGGCGGGCCGAGTGGCGGCGGCCGGTTGCCGAGGGAGTGGGAACGTTCTTCCTGGTTCTGGTCGCCGCAGGCGGGGGTGTGGTCGACGCGGCCACCGGCGGCGCGGTGGGCCGTCCTGCCTCGGCGATCGCGCCCGGCGTGATGGTGCTTGCCCTGATCTACACGCTCGGCGAGACCTCCGGCGCGCACCTGAACCCCGCCGTCACGCTCGCCTTCGCGGCACCGTACGGGCGACCGGGCCGATGGCCGCAGCTGCCGATGACCAGCAGAGCCGCCTCGGTCCCGGCCAGCAGGCCGATGGCGCGACCGCGCGCCTCGCTCACGCCTGGCAGACCCGGAGCCGCACGCTGCGGCAGCGGCCAGGCGTGGGCCAGCCGGAGCGACACGCCACGGGCTTCGGCCTCGGCGGCAGCCCAGTGGGCGGCGGCAAGGCTCTCGGGCGAGCCGTCGACGGCGGCGAGAACGGATGCCGGGAGGAGAGCGGGCTGCATGGCGCGGGCCGTCTTCACGCCGGGCTGGTGAGCCGAATGGCGACGTCGACCACGCCGGGCACAGCGCTGACCAGGCGTTCGAGCACCGGCAGCGCCGTGACGTCGGGCAGTCCGCCGCTGAGGGTGATCCGGCCCTCCTTGG
This sequence comes from Kitasatospora sp. NPDC127111, assembly GCF_042677465.1. Classification (NCBI taxonomy): domain Bacteria; kingdom Bacillati; phylum Actinomycetota; class Actinomycetes; order Kitasatosporales; family Streptomycetaceae; genus Kitasatospora; species Kitasatospora sp. NPDC127111. The sequence goes on along the minus strand of NZ_JBHXTG010000014.1, from coordinate 62,436 downwards.
CGCGGACGTCGACGCCCGCGGCCTGTTCCGGACCGAGGGTGGCGACCAGTTCGAAGCGGACCTGCTCGGTGAGGTCCTCGTCGGTGCGCAGGTGCACCCTGAGCAGGTCGCCACGGCTGACGATGCCGACCAAGCGGTCCTCCGCGTCCACCACCGGCAGGCGCTTGAGGTGGCCCCTGGCCATCGTCCGGGCGGCCTCGGCGGTGGGGCTGTCGGGGTGGACGGTCACGGCGGGGACGGACATCATCGCGCCGGCGGTGAGCTCCCGGGCGTGCTCGGGGTCGCGGTCCTGCGCCACCAGCAGGTCCGCCTCGGAGACCACGCCGATCACCCGGCCGTCGCCGGCCAGCACCGGGAGGGCGCTGACCTTCCAGCGTTGAAGGGTCTCGACGATCTCGCGGAAGGGCGCATCCCGCCCGACGGCGACGACGGCGTGGGTCATGACCTCGCGGACGGTGTTCCAGTGCTGTTCCACGGCGTGCTCCTCGGGTGGGTCGGCCCGGGACCGGGGCCGCCTTCGCGCAGGGCGCTCCAGGAGACCGGCCCGAGCAGGTCGGAGAGGCGTTGCAGGACGTCCAGGAAGAGGTCGTCGATGGCGAGCAGGCCGACCGGCCGCCCCGCCTCCAGGACGGGCAGGCGCCGCACGCCGGACCGGCGGAAGGCGCGGTACGCGGCGGCGAGATCCTGGTCGGCGTCGATGGTGACGGCAGGCGCGGACATCAGCACGCCGACCGGCGTCTCCGGGGTGGCCCCGGTGGCCAACACCCGGACGACCAGGTCACGGTCGGTGAGGACGCCGTGGAGAACGCCGCCCTCGGCGACCATGAGGCAGCCGACCGCCTCCGCCTCCATCCGGCGAGCCGCCTCCAGCGCCGTGGCGTCCGGAGCCACCGTGATCGGCGGGGTGACCATGAGATCGGAGACTCTCATCGCTCCGGCTCCTCCAGAGTGATGCTCACCTTCGGTGGCCGGCCGAGGGTGTTGTGCACCGTGCAGTGCGAAGCGACCGCGAGCAGGCCGTCGGCTCTCTCGCGGGGCAGCTGCGGAACCGTCAGGTGAACGGTCATCGAGGTGATCCGGGCCGGTCGGTCGGTGGCCATGGTGTGGTCGACGGTCACCCGCAGGCCGTCGCGGGCGATGCCGTGGCGATCCAGGTAGCGGCCCGCGTAGTGGGCGACGCAGCCGGCCAGCGCGGCGGAGAGCAGCTCGACCGGGGTCGGTCCGGTGTCGGTGCCGCCATCCGGTACCGGCTGATCGACCGTCAGGAGATGCCCCCGGGCGGTGATCGCGTAGACGTCGCCACGGACTCCGACGGCTTCTACGTGTCCCGGCGTTCGCTGCGCCGGCCGCTCGACGGCGGCGGCCTGCTGGAGCAGGAGACCCGCCAGCTCCCTCGCCTCGCCCGGTGTCAGCGAGGCCCAGACCTCGCTCCGGTCGGACGGCTCGCAGGCGGTGTCCAGCACCACTCGACCCAGGCCGGATGGCAGGACGCCCGGGGCGAAGCGGGAGACCGCGATCGTCCGTCCGCACCGGGTGTGGATCAGGCTCTGCGCGTTCGGAGCCGTCCTGGTCTGCATGGTGGGCCTCCGCGGCTGGGCTCCCCGTTCCAGCACAGCGCGGGAACCGCCGCGGCAGCCAGGGCTGTGCGGTCCCGCGAAGTGGGCCGACCGGCCCTGCCAGTCACCTGCCGCACACCGCCCAATCAGGATCTGATCCCGCGAGAAGCGAGTGATCCCTTCCCGTCTCGCCGTGCCATGGGCCGTAGGGCCCACCGGGGAAGGGTCCTGGTCGGACCCCGCAGCAGGGACCACGGCCTCTGGGGCCCGGGGGCGACGCCGGGCGATCGTGGAGACCTCACCGAGGAGGTGGCCACGATGGAACGGATCAAGGTCGCCAAGCACCCGAGTCGCCCACAGCCGCGTCCCCCGCTCGATCTGCGGACCCCGTCCGGCCGCCCGATGCCCTACTGAACCCGGAGCCGGAGATGCGCCGTGTCATCTGGTTCGCCGACCTCGGCCGTGAGGACGTCGGTCTGGTCGGCGGCAAGAACGCCTCCCTCGGGGAGCTGATCGCACACCTGGGCCCGTCCGGTGTACGCGTGCCCGACGGCTTCGCCACCACGGCCGACGCCTACCGCGAGTTCCTCACCACCGCGCGCCTGCGCGAGCGGATCGCCGAACAGCTCGACCGACTGCGCACCGGCACCCCGCTCGCCGAGGTCGGCTCGGCGATCCGTGCCGATGTCCTTGGCACTCCCCTGCCGGCCGCCCTCGAGCGCGAGCTCTGCGACGCGTACGGGCACCTCGCCCGGAACGCCCGGCGGACCGACCCCGACGTCGCCGTACGCTCCAGTGCCACCGCCGAGGACCTCCCCCAGGCCAGCTTCGCCGGGCAGCAGGAGACCTTCCTCAACGTCCGAGGCCGCGAGGCGCTCCTGGACGCCTGCCGGCGCTGCTTCGCCTCGCTGTTCACCGACCGGGCGATCGACTACCGCGAGCGGATGGGCTTCGACCACCTCGCGGTGGCGCTCTCGGCCGGGGTGCAGCTGATGGTCCGCTCGGACCTGGGCGGGGCCGGCGTGGTGTTCACCCTGGACACCGAGACGGGCTTCCCCGAAGTGGTCCTGATCAGTGCGGCCTGGGGGCTCGGCGAGACAGTGGTCAGCGGGCAGGTCGATCCGGACGAGTACGTGGTCTTCAAGCCACTGCTCAAGGACCCGGGGCTGAATCCGGTGCTGCGGGCCTCCATCGGCCCCAAGCGCCGCAAGGCGGTCTACGCCGAGCAGGGCCTGACCCGGACCGTCGACACCACACCCGAGGAGCGGCGCCGGCGAGTCCTGGACGACGCCGAGGTGCGGACGCTCGCGCAGTGGGCGGTCGCCATCGAGGAGCACTACGGCTGCCCGATGGACATCGAGTGGGCGAAGGACGGGACGCACGGTGAGCTGTTCATCGTCCAGGCCCGGCCGGAGACTGTGCAGTCCCGCCGCCGTGGGGCCGTGCTGCGGCGCTACCGACTCACCGGCACGGGCGAGCGGCTGGTGGACGGCATCGCTGTCGGCGAAGCGGTCGGGGCCGGCCCGGTCTGCGCGCTCGCCAGCCCCGTCGAACTGGACCGATTCCCAACCGGCGCCGTCCTGGTCACCTCGATCACCGATCCCGACTGGGAGCCGCTGATGAAGCGGGCCTCGGCGATCGTCACCGACCACGGCGGCCGCACCTCCCACGCCGCGATCGTCAGCCGCGAGCTCGGTGTACCGGCCGTGGTCGGCACCGGACGGGCGACCGGCGTCCTGGCCGACTGGCAGGAGGTGACGGTCTCCTGCGCGGAGGGCGCCGAGGGGCACGTGTACGCCGGACGGATCGGCTTCGAGGAGTCCGAGACCGACCTCGGCTCACTGCCCGAGACCCGCACCCGGGTGATGCTCAACCTGGCCGACCCCGCCGCCGCCTTCCGCTGGTGGCAACTCCCGGCGGACGGAGTGGGGTTGGCCCGCATGGAGTTCATGGTGGCCCATCAGGTGCGGGCCCACCCGATGGCGCTCGTCCACCCCGAGCGGCTTCTCCCCGAGGACCGGCGGCAGATCGACGCCCTCACCGAAGGCTATCCGGACCGGACCGCCTACTTCGTCGACCGGCTTGCCGAGGGCGTCGCCCAGATCGCCGCCTCCCGCTGGCCGAACCCGGTGATCGTCCGGACCAGCGATTTCAAGACCAACGAGTACGCGCGGCTGATCGGCGGCCGGCCGTTCGAGCCGGTCGAGGCCAACCCGATGATCGGCTGGCGCGGCGCGAGCCGCTACTACGACGAGCGCTACCGCGAGGGATTCGCCCTGGAGTGCCGGGCGCTTCGCAAGGCCCGCGACGAGCTGGGCCTCACCAACGTCGTGGTGATGATCCCGTTCTGCCGCACGCCCGAGGAGGGTGACCGGGTGCTCGCTGAGATGAGCCGCAACGGCCTGACACGCGGTCGCAACGGGCTGCTCGTCTACGTAATGGCGGAGATCCCGTCCAACATCGTGCTCGCCGAGCGATTCGCCGAACGCTTCGACGGCTTCTCCATCGGCAGCAACGACCTCACCCAGCTCACCCTCGGTGTCGACCGCGACTCCGACCTGCTCGCCCACCTCTTCGACGAGAGCAACCAGGCCGTCACCCGCTCCATCGAGAGCCTGATCGCCACCGCCCACGCGGCCGGCCGCCCGGTCGGCCTCTGCGGCCAACGCCCCAGCAATGACCCCGAGTTCACCCGCTTCCTGGTCCAGGCCGGGATCGACTCGATCTCCGTCACCCCGGACAGCTTCGCCGCCGTCAAGCAGCGGGTGGCCGACGCCGAGCGCGAATGACCGGCGCCCCGGGACCACCTCGGCGGGCGATCCGGCCCACCGGCGACCGCGGCGGACCCGCCAACGCGAGCCAGATGCGAGCCGCCTGAATGCAGGATGCGACGAGGACGAGCGTGCTGGCGCCGACGAGCAGACCGACGCCCGGACTCGGGGCGGCATGCAGCCCCCGGTACAGCGCGCCCATCGCCAGCACGGCCACCAGCGTCAACGTCCAGAGCCACCGCCGGGCCCGCCGGCAGCCAAGATCGCTCATCCATGACCCTAGATGAATGATGCGAAGGGTTAGTGGTCGTAGGCGGTCAGCGAGCGCATGACGGGTTGGCCGGTGCGGTCGTTGTGCCAGATCGCGGATGTCAGCGCGAGGATGCGTTGCAGGACCCGGACCATCACCCCGGCCGGGGTGCGGCCCTGGTGGCGTTCGAGGTCGAGTTGACTCTTGAAGGCCTGGTTGACGGACTCGATCACCTGCCGCAGGGGCTTGAACAGCTGTGATCCGGCTCGTTAGGGTTCGCCCTTGCGGGCTGGCCGCAGCAGGTGGACTCCCCACTGGGCGAGTTCGCGTTCGAAGGCGGCGCCGTAGTAGTTCTTGTCGCCGATCAGGGTCTGCCCCGGCCTGGCGGCTACCAGGTCGGGCTCGGCGTGGAGCATGCCGAGCAGGGTCTGGCGTTCGTCGGCCTTGGCACCGGTCAGGGCGAAGGCGATGGGCAGGCCGTGCAGCGTGCACACCAGGTGCAGGCGCAGGCCCCAGAAGAAGCGGGAGTGGCTGGCGCAGTAGCCGTACTCGGCCCATCCGGCCAGGTCGGAGCGTTTGACTGTCTCTCGGGAGCGTCCGCATTCCACCGGTGTGGAGTCGACGACCCACACGGTGTCGGTCCACAGCGAGGTGTCCGTCGCGAGCAGCCGGTTGACCTAGGCGATCAGGTCGGCGGCCTTGCGTAGCCGCCTGTTGTAGCCGGACTGGCCGGGCAGGTACGGGAACAGGTGCCGCAGGTGGGAGTCTGCATGGCGGATCCAGCGGCGCTCGGAGGTGAAGCCGAGCAGGGCCTGCATCACCGCGAGGGTGACCAGTTCGGCGTCGCTGAGCCGGGGTGCGATCCCGATCTCGGGGCGCCACGGCGCCAGGTGCGGCGATTCCTTCAACAGGTCGTCGGTCTTCACGTAGAGTGCGGTCGCGAGGGAGTCCAGGTCAGGCGTCACAACCGACCTTTGGACTCCCTCGCTTCATGTCATGCGCGCCAGCGAACCCTTCGCATCAGTCATCTAGGGGCTGTTGACCCACACCTCGATCGTGATCGCGATCAACGAGCCCCGGACGGGCACGCAGTGCTCGGCCCGGCCTGTGATGCGCTGGGGCGTCGACTACTGCCACTCGTGCCGCCCCGGGGCCCGATCACCCCGCCACCGTGCTGGCGATGCGACAGCACGGAGAGCTACTTCGCCGCAGGCCTGTGGGCGGCGGTTCGGCGGCGGTGATGCGCACGCCGGCGGGACCGATCGGAACCGGACACCCACGACTGACCGCGTCCGCCTGAGTTCTACAGGACTGTAGAGTCTGCGGGCCGGTCCGCCGCGCGGCCTGCCGACGAGGCAGCAGCGGTCGCGATCGAGGGGACGTCGTGGGCGGCGGTGCGAACGGACAGGTGCCAGGGACCCGTCCCTGGGGGTCGCAGCCGGCACCGCCCGCGGAGGAGGTCGTGCCGGCGTACCAGCCGGTGGAGTGCACCTCGATTCGGTGCTCCTCCCGGGGCCTCACCGCATCGTGTTCACCGCCGCCCGGTACTCTCACCCCGGCCCCACCCCGGGCACGTGATCAGGAAGGGAAGCCTTGGTGGGCGACGAGCAGGAGCAGAACCACACGCCGGTGAAGGTCGGGCTGGGCATGATCGCCCGCGAATGGGGGCGGATCGGCTGTATCGGCTTCGGCGGCCCGCCCACCCACATCGCCCTGTTGCGTCGGCTGTGTGTCGAGCGGCGCGGCTGGCTTGCCGCCGGCGAGTTCGAGGACGGCATCGCCGCGACCAACCTGCTGCCGGGGCCGGCCTCCACCCAGCTGGCGATCTTCACCGCGTGGCGGTTGCGTGGGCTGCCGGGCGCGCTGGTCGGCGGGTTGTGCTTCATCGCCCCCGGTCTGGTGCTCATCCTCGCCCTCGCGGCGCTGTTCCTCGCCGGCAACCCTCCGCTGTGGGTGCGCGGCGCCGCCGCCGGAGCCGGAGCTGCGGTCGCCGCGGTCGCTGCGCAGGCCGCCCTCGCGCTGATCCCGGCCAGCTGGCAGCGCGCCGGTGCAGTCCGCCCGGCCCGGGCCCGCTGGCTCGCCTACGCCCTCGCCGGGGGCGCGGCCGCCGCCCTGACGGGTCCGTTGCTGGTCCTGGTCCTCATCGCAGCCGGAACCGTTGAGAGCGCGATCCGTACCCGCCCGGTCACCGAGCCGGGCCGGGCCGGTGCCCGGAGCTGGCCGCTTCCGCTCGCCTTCGCGGCCCCAGCCGCCGCCGGTGGCCTGCTTGCGCTGGCCTGGGTCGCATTCAAGGTCGGTGCCCTCTCCTACGGCGGTGGATTCGTCATCATCCCGCTCATGCAGGCCGACGCCGTCGACCGCTACCACTGGATGACCGACGGCCAGTTCCTCAACGCCGTCGCCCTTGGCCAGATCACCCCCGGCCCGGTTGTCCAGACCGTTGCGGTCGTCGGCTATGCCGCCGCCGGAATTCCCGGCGGCCTGCTCGCCGCAGCGGCCGCGTTCGCCCCCTCGTTCCTGCTCGTGATCCTCGGCGGCCCCCGCTTCGAGGCGATCCGTACGAACACTCGCGTGCAGGGCTTTTTCTGCGGAGCGGGCCCGGCTGTGATCGGTGCGATCGCCGGCTCCGCGATCCCGCTGGCGCTCGCCCTCCAGCACGCCTGGCAGTACGCCGTCCTCATCGCGGCCGCCGTCTGGCTGCTGGCTGCCAAGCGGGGCGTCGTCAGCGCCCTGCTCGGTGCCGGCGCGCTCGGCGTCGTCGCGGCCCTGGTCGGCTGGGCCGTCTGAACAACCCCAGTGAGTCACTGCGGTTGCCCCTCGGGATCGGCGAAGAGATCTGTTCCTCGTCCGCCGACCAGGCATCCCGGCACGCCTCACAGGACTTTATCCGGCACATCACCCCGAGCGGCAGCACTGCCCTGCTCGCCCTCACCCAGGCCGCCCGGCAGACCGGCAGCGAGATCATTATCCGCCACGCCGCCCCACAGCCCCGCGCCGGTGCGCCTGCAGCGAGGTGACCAGCTCCGGCAGCGACGTGCCGAGGGCCACCAGTGTGAACCCGATGACCGCCTGCGACACCCCCAACTGGTCGGCGATCACCGTCGCGTTGCCGACCAGCAACTGCGCGCCGCCCAGCGTGCCCAGCAGACCAACGGCGGTCCGCAGGGACTCCCTCACCAGCGACACCTGTTCGATCGCCACGGGTGCCGCCATGACACTGAGCCCGCCGAGGCGGGCGGTTCGCAGCTGGGCCAGCAGCGCCAGGACCAGCAGCGTGGCCAGCACCGTGCCCTCGGAGCGGCCGAGCCCGCCGCCGACCAGAACCGCGAACAGACACACCGCGCCGACCGACAGCAGCCCGAGCATGCGCACCACCCGCGGCTCCGCGACCACGGGAGCGATGATCCCGACCAGGCCCAGCACCAGGGTGACGTTCAGGATGTTCGAGCCGACCAGGTTGCCGACCGCAAGCCCGGTCTCACCCCGACCGGCCGCGAGAGCGGAGACAGCGAGCTCGGGCAGGCTCGTGCCGATGCCGACGACCACCACCCCGACGAACGCCGGCGACAGACCCAGCCGCTCGGCTATCCGCGCCGCCCCCACCACCAGCTGGTCCGCACACCACGCCAGCACCACCAGCCCCGCCAGCACGAGCACCACCGCAACCGCCACAGCCGCCCCCCACGTCGCATCGGCCCCCTGCCGTGCGCGCAGGGCAGCGTACAGAGCGCACACGACGCGATCCAGGGCCGGATTCTTAACGACTCCTTGACGCGCTACTGCCGGGTTCTTGACGTACTGTTCTGGCCTGGTGTGCCGGGAAGTCTGGTCGGCGATGAAGTTCCGTCTCTTCCCGGAAAGGGTCCTGCCGTGACCTTCCCCAAGACCGCCGCACCCACCGCTGCGCCGCCGATCCCGGTCGCGCGTGGGCCGCGCCGCTCGGTGCTGTTCTTCGCCTTCGCGTTCGCCGTGATCGCCGACCCGGTGTCCTCCGTCGCGTACGCGATCGAGGCCGCGCTGCACGCCCTGCACGGCGACCTGGGACTCCTGCTGCCCACCATGGCGCTGGTGGTCGGCCTGGTCGTGGTCGTCACCGCCAACTACTGGCAGTTGGTCCGGCGCTTCCCCAAGGGCGGTGGCGCCGCCGCCGCGGCCGGTCGGGCCTTCGGCGCACGCTGGACGTTCCTGCCGATCGGCGCCCTCGTGGTCGACTTCGTGCTGACGATCGGCATCTCCATCGCCGCCGCCGCGAGCGCAATGATCGCCCTGTTCCCCGGCCTCGCGCCGGTCCGCATCCCCCTCGCCCTGGTGCTGCTGGCGATCGTGGCCGGGCTGACCTGGTTCGGCCACGGCGGCCGGCTGCTATTCGCCATGATGACCGTGGTCTTCGTCCTCGCCGCCGTCGCGGTTGTGGTCCTCGGCTTCGCCGCCCCGCACAGCATCGGCACCGCGCCTGCGCACACCGACCCGGGCAGCTCCGCCGTGTTCGCCGTCGTCCTCGCCTTCCCCGTCGCGATGGCGCTCGCCACCGGCATCGAGGCCCCCTCCACTGCCATCGCGCAGCTCGGCCAGCTCGACGACAGCCACCGCCGCCGCTTCGGCCGCGGCACCCTCGCCCTGCTGCTGGTCATCGTCGGCGGCCTCACCCTCGCCCTGACCGCCCTCGCCGTGAAGCTCCACATCGGCCTGCCCGGCGCCGACTCCACCCAGATCGCGGACATCGCCCACGCTGCCGCCGGACCCGGCTGGCTCTACGGTGCCTTCCAGCTCACCAGCTCCCTGTTGCTGCTCGCCGCCGCCAGCTCCTCCTTCCAGGCCGGCCCCGGACTGCTCAAAGCCCTCGCCGGCACCGACGAGCGCCCCGGCGTGCTGCCGCCGGTCCTCGGCCGCACCAACAAGCACCACACCCCGTACTGGTCCGTCGTGGTCTACCTGGCCGCCGCCGCGGTGATCATCGTCGCGGCCGCCGGCCAGGAGCAGGAACTCGTCCTCTTCTACGCGGTGTCGGTGTTCGTCAGCTTCCTGGTTGGCCTGCTCGCCATGACCCGCTTCGCCCGCACCGAACGCAAGCCGCTGCTCGCCGCCGTCAACGCCGCCGCGGCCGCAGCGGTCGCGTTCACGCTGCTGGTCAACCTGCTGCGCGGCTGGCCGATCCTCTCCCTCGTCGCCACCCTCCTCATCGGCGGCGGCCTGTTCGTCCGCTGGATACGCGCGGGCAGCCCCACCGGCATTGAGGACATCGAGACCCAGGCCGAAGCCGGCTGAACCCGGCCGTGCCGCGTGGCGGCTGCCCGCTCCTGCGAGCGGGCGAGACCACCCCGTGAAGGCTGTCAGAAGGCCGTCAAGGGAGCCGCCCGTCACCATGGGACGCGGCAGAGTCGGGCGCGACGGGTGACCGCGCTCACCGAAGCCGTAGGAGGTGATAGCCGTGATCATGTACTGGGCCAAGCCGGAGACGCGCAGGCTCTACCTGGCGCGGCCGCGCCTGACCGCCGCAGAAACAGGGGCGGCGGCGATGCTGGGTGCGGCGACCCTCCGCACAGTCCTGGCGATCTTCGGCGCCCTGGATGACTCATGGACCTCCGCCGGAGCCTTCGCCATCGTCGCCGCCGGCCCCGGAGCCTTCTCCTGACCCTTGACCGCCCCGCTCGTCGCCGCCGCCGTCTGGCCTGATCTTCAACGGGTTCGCCGCCCAGCACTACGGCGAGATCACCTGGACCGGCGCGAACACCGAGCTCGGCCGCCTCACGCTCTTCGCCGTGGCCGCGCTGGCCGCAGCGATCCCGACCGCACTGCCCCGAAGGCGGATCGCCCTCGGGCCAACACCTGTCCTGCGAAAGGAGCACCATGCCGGCCGGTCCGGTGCAGCGTCCCCCACCACGCCGCCAGTCCTTGCGGCGACGCGCCATCAGGTCCTCCGTCTGGACGCTGCTCCGCTCAGGGTTGGTCGTCAGCAGATTCTGGGGAGCTGCTCGCCGGCGAGCATGTCGACCACGCGGCGGGCACCGACCAGGGTGCGCATGGTGACCCGTCCGGCGGGCCAGTCGGCGACCCGGCCGATGCGGACTGCGCCCTCGCCGCCGGGGGCGGCGTGCATTGCGGAGAGGACAGCCTCGGCCTTGTCCGCGGCCACGATCGCCACCAGGCAGCCCTCGTTGGCGACGTGGAGGATGTCGAGGCCGAGCAGGTCGCAGGCGGCGGCGACCGCCTCGGGTACGGGGATGGCGGCCTCGTCGATCTCGACGGTCACGGCCGAGTCGCGGGCAATCTCGTTGAGCGTGGTGGCCAACCCGCCGCGGGTGGGGTCGCGCAGGACGTGGACGGCGCTGCTGCCGGCCTCGGCGATGGCGCGGACCAGGTGGTGCAGCGGTCGGGAGTCGGTGGCGATGTCGGACTCGAAGCCCAGGCCCTCGCGGGTGGACAGGACGGTCGTCCCGTGCAGGCCGATCGGACCGGAGAGCAGCACCACATCGCCGGGCGCGGCGTACGCGGCGGAGGTCCGGATCCCCGGCAGGCGGGTGCCGAGGCCTGTGGTGGTGATGAAGAGCTGGTCGGCGGCGCCCCGGTTGACGACCTTGGTGTCGCCGGTGACCACCGCCACCCCGGCCGCGCGCGCCGCCTCGCCGAGGGAGCGGGCGACGCGTTCGAGGGTGGCGAGCGGCAGGCCCTCCTCGATGATCAGGGAGACGGCCAGCGCGGTCGGCATCGCACCCATCATGGCGACGTCGTTGATGGTGCCGTGGACGGAGAGCGAGCCGATGTCCCCGCCCGGGAAGAAGAGCGGGCTGACCACGAAGGAGTCGGTGGAGACAACCAGTTCGGCGCTGCCGGTGGCAGGCAGGACGGCGGCGTCCTCCAGCGGGACCCGGCCGATCAGGCCGTGGCCGGATGAGCCGCTGATCGCGGGCAATAGGAGGTCGTCCAGCAGTTCGGCGGAGAGCCGCCCGCCGGCGCCGTGGCCGAGCAGGACCACTTCGCCCTCCTCGATGGGCAGCGGGCACTCGAGGGCGGTCATGCCTCGGCCCTCCTCGGTACGCGGCCGGCGGCGTAGAAGGCGGCGCAGGTGCCCTCGCCCGAGACCATCGGGGCGCCGAGCGGGTTCCGTGGGGTGCAGCGGGTGCCGTACGCGGTGCAGTCGGTGGGGAGCTTGGCACCGGTGAGGATCTCGCCCGCGATGCACTCGGGGTGTTCGGCGGTGGTGATGCCGCCGACCTCGAAGCGGGTGGCGGCGTCGAAGCGGGCGTAGTCGGGGGCGAGGACGAGGCCGCTGTCGGGGATCGGGCCGAGGCCGCGCCAGGGCCGGTCGGCGATCCGGAAGACGGTCTCGATGGCGTGCTGGGCGTCGGTGTTGCCGTCGCGGCGCACGGCGCGGACGTACTGGTTCTCCACCTCGGCCCGGCCGTCCTCCAGCTGGCGGACGGCCATCAGGATGCCCTCCAGCAGGTCGAGCGGTTCGAAGCCGGTGACCACGATGGGGACTTGGTACTTGGCGGCGATCGGTTCGTAGGCGCGCCATCCCATCACCGCGCAGACGTGTCCGGCGGCGAGGAAGGCCTGCACCTCGCAGTCCGGGTCCTCCAGCAGGGTGGTGAGCGCGGGCGGGACGAGGACGTGGCTGACGAGGACGGAGAAGTTGTCGAGGCCGAGCCGCGCGGCGTGCTGGACGGCGAGGGCGTTGGCGGGTGCGGTCGTCTCGAACCCTACGGCGAGGAAGACCACTTGCCGCTCCGGTTCCGCGACGGCGATCCGGACGGCGTCCATCGGCGAGTAGACCGGCCGTACGTCCGCTCCGCGCGCGCGGAGGGCGAGCAGGTCGGTGCGGGAGCCGGGGACGCGCAGCATGTCGCCGAAGCTGGTGAACACCACACCCGGCAGGCCCGCGATGGCGTGCGCCCGGTCGAGCACTTCGAGCGGGGTGACACAGACCGGACAGCCCGGGCCGTGGATCATGCGGATGCCGGCCGGCAGCAGGTCGTCGATGCCCTGCCGGACCAGAGTGTGGGTCTGGCCTCCGCAGACCTCCATGATCCGCCACGGCTCAGCGGCGGTGGCCGTCAGTTCGGCGAGGAGCTTGCGAGCCAGCGCCGGGTCGCGGTACTCGTCGAGGTACTTCACCGGGTGTCACCTCCGGGAGCAGCGGGCAGGGGTTCGCCGAGTTCGGTGGCGATCGCGTCGGGGATCGCGCGGAGCACGGCGAGGGTGCGCTGCGCCTCGGCTTCGTCGACGATCGAGATGGCAAAGCCGACGTGAACGATGACGTAGCTGCCGACTTCCGCCTCCGGCGTGCAGGCGAGGCAGACCTCGCGTCGGACGCCGCCGAAGTCGACGGTTCCCATCAGCAGTCCGGCACTCTCATGGGTCTCGATGATCCGGCCGGGGATGCCCAGGCACATTCAGGTCTCCTTCCGGGCGGACAGGCGGGCGGCGGCGACGGCGGCCTGGCCGTAGCTGATGCCGCCATCGTTGGCGGGTACGGCGGTGTTGGCGAGGACGCGCAGGCCCTGCCGGGTGAGGTGGTCGTGGACCTCGGTGAGCAGGCGGCGGTTCTGGAAGCAACCGCCGGAGAGGCAGACGATGTCCGTGCCGGTCTCCTGGACGGCCTCGGCGACCAGGGCGCCGGTGACCTCTGCGAGCGTGGTGTGGAAGGCGGCGGCGACCGGCCCGGCTGACTCACCTTCCGCGGTGCGTCGCAGCACTGCAGCGAGGGTCGGGGCGGGGTCGTACACCCAAAGCTTCTCGACACGGGTGAGCCTCCACGGCAGGGCCTCGGCGGCGAGCGATCCGGCGGCCTGTTCCAGGGCAACGGCGGCCTCGCCCTCGTAGGTTGCGTCGTCGCGCAGGCCGAGCAGGGCGGAGACTGCGTCGAAGAGCCGGCCGGCGCTGGAGGCGGTCGGGGAGTTGAAGCCCCGTTCGATCATTCGGGCGACGGTGCGGACCTCGCGCGGGTCGAGCCGTTGGCTGAAGGTGTCCTCGATCGGTTCGCCGAGGCGCTCCAGTCCGTACAGGTGGCCGAGCGCCATCCGGGCCGGGCGCCGTACGGCCGCCTCCCCGCCGGGCAGCGGGGCGCGGGCGAAACGGCCGAGGCGGCGGTAGCCGGTGAGGTCGGCGAGCAGGATCTCGCCGCCCCACAGCGTGCCGTCCCCGCCGAGGCCAAGCCCGTCGTAGGCGACACCGATGAACGGGCCGGTGACGCCGTGTTCGGCGGCGCAGGAGGCGACGTGGGCGTGGTGGTGCTGGACGGCAATGCGGCGGTTCCTCGGCCAACGGGCGGCGAAGGCGGTGGAGAGGTAGTCGGGGTGCAGGTCGTGGGCGACCCAGGCGGGCTCGACGGCCTGGAGGCGGGCCAGCCGCTCGAAGGATTCCTCGAAGGCGTCGAGGGTGGTGGCGTCCTGGAGGTCGCCCGTGTGCGGGCCGAGGACGGCGCGGTCCCCGATCGCGAGTGCGAAGGTGTGCTTGAGCTGGGCGCCGACGGCGACCACCGGTTCGGGCGTGGCCCGGGGCAGGCGGAGCGGCGCTGGGGCATATCCGCGGGCGCGGCGCAGCACGGCCGGTGTGCCGAGCGGGGCGTGGGTGACGGAGTCGTCGTAGCGGGCGCGGATCGGCCGGTTGTGGGTCAAGAAGCCGTCAGCGACGTCGCCGAGGGTACGCCGGGCCTCGGCGTCGTCGATGGCGATCGGTTCGTCGGAGCGGTTGCCGCTGGTCACCACGAGCGCCCGGTCGAGGTCTCGCATCAGCAGGTGGTGCAGCGGGGTGTAGGGCAGGAAGAGGCCGACGCGGTCGGTGCCGGGGTGGACGGCCGGGGCCAGCGCGCCGGCGCGGGTGGTGAGCAGCACGATCGGGCGGGCGGTGGAGGTGAGCAGTGCTGCCTCGGCCTGGTTCACGTCCGCGAGGCGGCGGGCGGCGGCGAGGTCGGGCACCATCACGGCGAACGGTTTGGCGGGCCGGTGCTTGCGCAGCCGGAGTCGTCGCACGGTCTGTTCGTCGGTGGCGTCGCAGACGAGTTGGTAGCCGCCGAGGCCCTTGACCGCGACGATCCGTCCGCCCCGCAGGGCCTCTTCGGCGGCGGCCAGCGCGCCCTCACCCGCCACATCGCCGTCGTCCCACTCCAGGTGCGGCCCGCAGACCGGGCAGGCCACGGGCTCGGCGTGGAAGCGGCGGTTGGCCGGGTCCTCGTACTCGCCGGCGCAGGCCGGGCAGAGCGGGAAGGCGCGCATCGCGGTCCGCCGCCGGTCGTACGGCAGCTCGTCGATGATGGTGGCGCGCGGACCGCAGGCGGTGCAGTTGAGGAACGGGTAGCGGTAGCGGCGGTCGTCGGGGTCGAAGAGTTCGCGCAGGCAGTCGGGGCAGGTGGCGGCGTCGGGCGGGATCTCGCGTGGCTGGCCGGTCGCGGCGACCGTACTGGCGAGGACCGCGAAGCCCGGCCCGGGGGCCTCGACGGGCGGCGCCGGGCGGCTGCGTACGGAGGTGACCACAGCGAGCGGCGGTGCGTCGGTGTCCAGGCGGGCGGTGTATTCGGCGAGCGCGGACGGCGTGCCGGCCACCAGGGAGACCACGTGGCCGTCCTCGTTGCGCACCCAGCCGGACAGGCCCAGCGAGGTGGCCAGCCGGTGGGCGAAGGGACGGAAGCCGACGCCCTGGACGGTGCCGTGGACCTCGACCAGGCGCAGTTCGGTGGTCATGAGCCGGTCTCCTTCGCCCGGTGGGCGTCCACCGTCCGGCGGACCTCCGCGGCAGCACGGGGCACCGCTTCGGAGACTGCCGGACTCAGCCCCTCGCCGATCGAGAAGTCCGTGCCCTCGACAGCGACGATCAGCAGCTCGCGGGGCAACCGGGCGAGTGCGGCGGCCAGCGCGACGGCGTGTCCGAGGCCCAGGCCGTGGGTACCCGCCGCGGCGCTGCTGTCAGCAAGGGGATCAGCCAGCAGATGGTCCGCGTCGACGGTGACCTGGTGGATGCGGCCCGGCTCGCCGGGGTGGCTGTGCACGGCGTCGACCACGATGGCGAGGTCGGCACCCTCCCACAGCTCCATCAGCCGGGTCGGTTCGCCGTCGCAGAGGGTGATGCGGTCGACCGGGAGGTCCTCGGCGGCGAGCTCGGCCAGCACGGCGACGGCGGCGCCGTCGTCGCGGCGGTACTCGTTGCCGACGCCGATGAGGACGATGCGATCGCTCATCGCCGCTCCACGGTGAGGTCGAGGAAGTGGGCGGCGCACGAGATGCAGGGGTCGTAGTTGCGGATCGCCTGCTCGCACTGGCGGGTCAGCTCCGCGTCGCCCAGGTGCAGCCGGTCCTGGACGAAAGCCCGGAGGTCCGCCTCAATGGCGGCCTGGTTCTGGGCGGTCGGCGGGATGATCGTGGCGGCCCGGATCGTGCCGTCGCCGTCGAGCTCGTAGCGGTGGTAGAGCAGTCCGCGCGGCGCCTCGGTCGCGCCGTGGCCGACGCCCGCCCGGGGCGGCACGGGGACAGCGGGGACCGGCGGGGGCTCGTACCGCTCGATGATGCGCTGGGCCTCGGTGACGGCCCACAGCACCTCGACCGCCCGGACGAGGATGCTGCGGAACGGGTTGTCACAGATCGGGCCGAGACCGGCCTCGGCTGCCAGGCCCCGGATATCCGGAGGGAGCACCGCGCTGTTGAGGGACCAGCGGGCGAGCGGCCCGGTGAGGTAGCGGCGGCCGTCGAGTTCGGCGTAGAGGGCGGTGGAGTGCGGTACTTGGCGCTCAAGGACGTGGCTTTCGAAGTCGGCCGCGGTGAAGGCACCGGTCCGGCTGCCGTACGGGACACCGGCGTCGATCGCGTAGCCGCCGCGTCCTTGCAGGGCGAGCAGCTCGTGACCGACCGCCAGCTCCGGGAAGTCGAAGCCGGCCACCCAGCCCAGGGTGTCCTCCGCGTCGGTCCGTGCCTGCCGCAGTACGGCGGTGAGACGGTCGAGTTCGGCTCGCTCGGGGAGGCGATGGAAGCCGCCGAGCCGGACGTTGATCGGGTGGATGGCTCGACCGCCCAGCAGTTCGACGATCTCGTTGCCGGCCTTCTTCAGCCGCAGGCCCCGCTGGAGCAGCTCGGGCCGGGTACGGGCGAGGGCGAGCGCGTCGGGCAGGCCCAGGAAGTCGGGTGCGTGGAGGAGGTAGACGTGCAGGGTGTGGCTCTCGATCCACTCCCCGCAGTACAGCAGCCGCCGCAGTTCGGCGAGCTGCCCCTCCACGGTGACGCCGCAGGCGTCCTCAACGGCCCGGCAGGCGCTCATCTGGTACGCGACGGGGCAGATTCCGCAGATCCGTGCGGTGATGTCGGGCGGTTCGGTGTAGGCGCGGCCGCGGAGCAACGCCTCGAAGTAGCGCGGCGGCTCGTAGATCTCCAGCCGGATGTCCTCCACCCGCGAGCCGCGTACGGAGATGTGCAGCGCACCCTCGCCCTCGACCCGCGCGAGCGAGCCGACGGTGAGCAGGCGGTGGCTGCGGTGGGTCATCCGTCCGCCTCCTTGGCGTCGCGGGCCGCCGCGGCGAAGGCGGGGGCCTCGGCGTTGAAGGTACGGTAGAGACGGGTGATGTTCGTGTCCGACATGCCGTCACGGCGCAGCAGCGGCAGCATCGCCCGCGTGTTGGGCGTCTCCATCGGACCGAAGCAGCCGTAGCAGCCGCGCCCGTACGCCGGGCAGAGCGCCCCGCAGCCGGCGTGGGTGACCGGGCCGAGGCACGGCGTGCCGTGGGCGACGGTGACGCAGGTGGTGCCCCGCAGCTTGCACTCGAAGCAGACGCTGTGGGCGGGAATGTCGGGCTTGCGGTCGGCCAGGTAGGCGGTGATCACCTCCAGCAGCTGGCGCTTGTCGATCGGGCAGCCGCGCAGTTCGAGGTCGACCGGCACATGGGCGGAGATCGGCGTGGAGTCGGCGAGACTGTCGATGTACTCGGGCCGTGCGTAGACGACGGCCTGGTACTCGGGCAGGCTCGCCAGGTTTCGCAGCGCCTGGACCCCGCCGGCGGTGGCGCACGCGCCGATGGTGACTAGGTACTTCGACTGCTCGCGCACCCGCCGTATGCGGTCCAGGTCGGCGCTGGTGGCGATGGAGCCCTCGACCAGCGAGAGGTCGTACGGCGGTGGCAGCTCACGCCGGGTGGCCTCCAGAAAGTAACCGATCTCGACCTGCCCGGCCAGCGCGATGAGCTCGTCCTCACAGTCGAGGAGGGTGAGCTGGCAGCCGTCACAGGAGGAGAACTTCCACACGGCCAGTCGCGGGACGGTCATGGCGCTCACCGCTCGGGGACGGCGAGATCGTCGGCGACCCGGTCCCAACCGAACACCGGACCATCGCGACACACCAGGGTCGGGCCGAGCTGGCAGTGACCGCACCAGCCGGTGGCGCACCGCATGTTGCGCTCCAGCGATACCCGGATTCGCTCCCCCGGCACGCCCCGGGCCAGTAGGGCGCGGGCTGTGGCGCGCATCATCGGCTCCGGTCCGCAGAGGTACGCGGCGCAGTGGTCGGGGCGGAATGAGGTGTCCTCCAGCAGCGTGGTCACCAGGCCGGTGCCGCCCTGCCAGCCAGGCTCCGGGTGATCCACGGTGAGCCGGGTGTCGGTCAGGGAGCGCCAGCGCGGGAGCTCGTCCAAGAAGAGCACCTCGCCTGGGTTGCGGAAGCCGGCCAAGACCGAGATCCGGCCGAACGCCTCGGCACAGTTGAGGAGTTGGTGGATCAGCGGGCGCAGCGGGGCGAGTCCGATGCCGCCGCTCACGATCACGACGTCGCTACCGGCCGGGGGTGTCTGCCAGATGGTGCCGTAGGGCCCCCGCACGCCGACCCAGCGCCCGGGTTCGGCCCGGCAGAGCGCCTCGCTGACCTTTCCGACGGCGCGCACGGTGTGCCCCAGCGCCCCGTCGGCTATGCGACTGACCGAGACCGGGATCTCCCCCGCCCCGAACGGATACAGCATCGCAAACTGGCCCGGGCGGAAAGGACGCAGCGGCTCGGCGGCCGGGACGAGGTCGAGAGTCACGGTGTCGGCGCTCTCGCGGCGGCGCGCCGCCACCCGGTACGGAATCGGGGTCATGGCGTGCATCAGGGTTCACCAGCTTCCTCGCGCAGGGCGGCGACCTCCTCGGTGAGGTCGATGCCGACCGGACACCAGGCGATGCACCGCCCGCATCCGACGCAGCCCGAGGAGCCGAACTGGTCGTGCCAGGTGCCGAGTTTGTGCGTGAGCCACTGGCGGTAGCGGCTTCGGGCGGAGGAACGCACCGGGCCGACCCCGTGCAGGTAGGAGAAGTCGAGGTCGAAGCAGGAGTCCCAGCGGCGCCAGCGTTCGGCGTGGTCACCTGTCAGGTCGGTGGTCTCCTCGGTGGTGGTGCAGAAGCAGGTCGGGCAGACCATGGTGCAGTTGCCGCAGGTCAGGCAGCGGTCGGCGACCTGGTCCCAGCGCTCGGCGGTCATCGTGCCGGCCATCAGCGTGCGCAGGTCGGTGGCGTCCATCGCCCGGCCCATCCGTCCGGCGGCCTCCCGGACGGCCGCTCGGGCCGTCTCGCCGTCCGTGGGACCGGTCGGCAGCTCGGCGAGCACCTCGTCACCGTCCGGGCTGCCGGAACGGATCAGGTAGTGGAGCCCGTCTTCGTCCACGGTCTCGGTCAACGCCAGGTCGTACACCGCGCCCCCGGGCAGGCCGGGACCGGTGCCCATGGAGGCGCAGAAGCAGACCCCGCCCGGCTCGGTGCACTCCACCACGACGAGGAACACCGCGGCCCGGCGCGGCGTGTACACCGGGTCCTCGTACCGGCCCCCCATGAGCACCCGGTCCTGGACGGCGATCGCACGCAGGTCGCAGGGCCGCACGCCGAGGAAGGCGTACCGGGGCGGCGGGGTGTCGTCCTCGCGCAAGGTGACGGCACCGTCCTCGGCGCGGTCAGCCTGCCAGAGCCGGGCGCGGGGCGGGTGCAGATAGGTCTTCCAGGACTGCGGCCCGGCCGAGTGCGCGAACGCAGCCCGGTCCTGGCGGCGGCGCAGCCGGTACGTGCCCGCTTCGGCCTCCACGCCCCAGCCGTACGGCAGTTCGTCGGCCGAGGACAGTTCGGCGAGCACGATCGCGTCGCCCCGGATGGTCGGCCCAACCACCGTCAGCCCACGGCGCTGCAGAGCCTCGAACAGCGCGCCGAGGCCTTGCTCGTCCAGCTCGCGGTCAGCGGCCGGCGCGGTAGACGTGGGGCTGTTCGAGGTGGACATCGGTGTCGTCCTCGGTGAAGTCGAGCGTCTGGTGCACGGCCACGACGCCGTCCACGGCGCGACACAGCTGCTCGGCGATCGGGATCATGCTGCGGCGCGGGAGGCGCCCGGTGAGGGTGACGACGCCGTCGCGGACGACGACCTGGACGTCTCCGGGGGCCAGCCAGAGGGTCTGGCCGAGCACGTCGTGGGTGATCTCCTCGCGGATCGCGGCGTCGTGCCGCAGGAAGACCTGGAGCAGGTCGCGGCGGCTGACGATGCCGACCAGGCGGCCGACCTCGTCCACCACGGGCAGCCGCTTGACCTTGTGCTTGTCCATCTGTCGCGCCGCCTCCGGGACGGACCACGTGGCGCGGGCGGTGACGGCCGGGCTGGTCATCAGGCCGCCCGCGGTCTCCGCCTCCGCTCGGGCCCGGTCCTTCGCGTCGAGCCACCGTCCCGGGGTGCGTCCCTCCGGGTCGGGCAGGACGGCCTCTTTGCGGATCAGGTCGGCCTCGGAGACCATCCCGATCGGGTGGCCCCGGTCGTCGGTGACCGGGATCGCGGTGATGTCGTTGCGGTGGAACAGCGCCGCGATCTCCTTGAACGGCGTGTCGGGCCGGGCGGTGACGACCTCCTGGGTCATCACGTCGTGGACACTCCGGTGCTGCATGGTCCTCACTCCTCCGCGAGCTGGTGCCGTACTCACACTCTCCGCCCACCCGCTCGGCCCGGACAGGGTCGTTCGGTCCCCCCTCCTGGGCCGCTCCGGCCCAGGACGACCCACCCGGTGCGGCGCGACCGGCTCCGGGACCGGTCCACCCGGCGGCTCAGCGGGTTCGGCTCCCGGCCGAACGCGGCGGGCATGACTCCGGAGGGCGGTCCAGGAGACCTTACGACCGTGCGGACCGGATACGGCGAACACGGCCCGCCTCCTCGGTCCCGCGTGGAGGACCGGCCCTTCCGGCCCCCAGTTGGTCAGTCCGGGAGGCGCACGGCCAGTGCGGGTCTGATCCGCGCGGCGTGGCGGGCGGGCCCGAGTGCGGCCAGCAGGGAGGCCGCGAAGGTGACGGCGGCGAGCAGTCCGATGGCGCCCCACTCGATCGGGAAGCCGCCGTTGAGGCCAGCGAAAGCGGAGCTCTTCTGGTACATCAGCCAGGTGGTGAGCACCCCGAGCAGGCTTCCGAGGAGCGTTCCCTCCAGTGCGACGAAGCCGCTCTCCCAGAGGAACGACCGCTCGACCGTTCGGGCCTGGCAGCCCAGCGCCCGCAGCACGCCGATGGTGCGCCGCCGTTCGCGGACGGCCCGGACCATCACCACCCCGAGGCCGGTGATGCCGATCAGCAGGCCGAGGGCCAGGAAGCCCTGCATCAGCCGGAAGAACGCGGTGTTGGCGGCGAACAGGCGGTGGACGTCGGTGGCGATCGGGGTGGCCACCAGGCTCGCGGAGAGGTGACTGCCCTGCAGCTGGGACGCCAAACCGTCCGGCGAGGTGCCGGGCACGGTGCGCACCAGAGCACTGGCCGTCTGTGCCTGGGGGCCGAACTGCGCGGCCGCGCTCCGCTCGCTCTCGATCAGCGGGTAGACGGTGGCGCTGGTGCCGTTGCCGGGGTAGAAGGCGAGGCCGCTGTTGAGGACGCCCGCGATGGTCTTCTGCTCGGCGCGTCCGGTGAGCGGGTCGGTGAGGGTGAGGGTGTCGCCGGGGGCGTAGAACTTGCCCGCGGGGCCACCGGTGGAGCCGAAGAAGCCGTCGAGTACGACGTAGTCGGGGTGGTCGGCGAGGGCGTCCCAGACCGCCTCGTCGTTCGCCAGCCCGGGGAGCCGGTCACGGAAGGCGATTCCGGTGGCGGCGCTGTCGGGGATGCCGACGACCGAGGTCTCGAGGGGCTGTGCGGTGCGACGGCCGGGGTCGGTGGACAGGCCACGCGCGTTGAGAAGCGGGGCGACGGCGGCGATCTGCCCGCTGTGGGACGGGCCGCGCAGATCGGCCAGTGGGTCCTGGCCAGCCTGCGGGTTGTAGTCCAGGCGCAGCGTGTACCCGGCGGTGGCGTCGGCGACGGACCGGTCGATTCCGGCGTTCATGGTCCCGCTGATCTGGGTGAGCAGGACCAGGACGAGGACGATCAGGGTGTACATCACCAGGGTCGAGCCGGTGCGGAACCGTTTGGCCAGTGGGTAGGCCGCGGCGAGGCGGGTGGCCAGGCCCTGCTGCGTGGGCCGGTTCATCAGCGGTCTCAGCGGGCGGAGCAACATCTGCTGGTTCTCGCTGACCAGGACGACGCCGGAGAACGCGGCGAGGGTGCCGATGAGGACGTAGACCGCCATCGACGGCGTGTCGAAGATCCGCGGGCGGATCACGCTCGCGGCCAGCGTCCAGGTCAGCACCAGTCCGGCCGCCAGGCTGGCGACCAGGCGCCGCGGCAGCACCCGCCGCGCAGCGGGGACGGCGAACGCGACGGCGAGGGCGGGCAGGAGGTAGGTCTGCTCGGCCTGGCTCCGGGCGACCGCCGGGATCGCCGCGAGAGCGCAGAGCACGCCGAGCGTGCTGGTGACGGCGACCAGCCGACGACGGGGCCTGCGCCCGGTGTCGGCGGGCAGGTCGCGGATCGCGGCGATCACATTGAAGCGGCTGATCCTGGTGCTGGTGGCGGCGATGGCGACGAGGGCGATCACCAGGCCGAGGGCGGCGCCGTTGAGCAGGCTGGTCGGCGTGACGGAGAAGACGATGTCCAGCCCGCTGCCGCCGGTCGACCAGCTGCGGAAGATCTGGGCGGCGACCAGGGCTACGGCCCAGCCGACGCCGATGCCGATCGCCACCCCGGGCAGGGCGGCGGCCATCGCGTACAGCGCGCCCTCCAGGGTGAAGGAGCCGATCAGGCGGGAGCGCTTGAGTCCGACCGCGCGCAGCATGCCCAGTTGCGGTTTCCGCTCCTCGCCGAGCATCACGAAGATGTTCACCAGCAGCAGTGCGCCGGCGATGATGCTGAAGCTGCCGATCATCAGGAACAGCGCGCCGAGCGTGTCACCGGTCTTCTTGGCCGCCTCGAGCACGGTGTGCTTGGGGGTGTCGACGGCCGCCCGGCTCGCGTCGGCGCCGAGCGCGGTCCGGAGGTCCGAGGTCACGGTGTCGGTGAGTTTCTCGCCCGACTCGACGCCGCCGCGGTTGGACACCAGGGTTACCGACTGCGGCTGCACGCCTGCGGCCCGCGCGGCGCTGTCCAGCGCACCGGGCGGCAGGAAGACGTTGCGGTTGACCCGCCCACCGAGGCCGGTACCCGCCAGGCCCTCCTGCGGGACGACCCGTGCCACGGTGTAGTCCGTCGGATGCCCGTAGAGGTAGACGGTGATCAGCTGGCCGCTGCCGACCCGCAGGGCGTGCGCGAGCGGTTCGTTCAGCACCACCTGCCCGGGCGGCGGGGTCGGTCCGCGCAGCCCGGAGTCACCGCCGGCCGTGCCGAAGCGGCCCGCCGCGCTCAGGTCCAACTGCCAGGCCAGCACCCGTGGTTCGGCCGCCTGCCGACCGTCGCCGGTACTCGTTGCCGCAGCCTGGGCAACCTCGCCGCTCAGCACGCCGTCCACCTTCGGATCGGAGGCGAGAGGCTGCAGCCGGGCGGCGACGGCCTGACCGGCGGAGACGTCGGTGCTGACGATTCGCTCGTCAACCGGTCCGAGGGTCCGGTAAGCCTCCTGGCGGATCGAGAAGTTGAGGGTGTCACCGACGACCAGGGCGCCGACGATGATCGCGGTGCCCAGCATGGAGCCCGTGATCACCAGAGCGGCCTCCGTACGACGCCGGGCGACCTGGCGCAGCGCCAGCCGGCGTACCACCGGCTGACGGACGGCGACCAGCAGCAGTGCCAGCAGGGCTACGGCCAGCAGACCGAGCAGCGGGAGGAGAAGGTTCGGGTACATGGCTCAGCCCACCGGGGCCGCCTGGAGGGTGTCGGCCACCAAGCGGCCGTCCCGCATCCGCACCAGCCGGGGCAGCCGTCGTCCGATCGCCGCGTCGTGCGTGACCAGGACGATGGTCTGGCCCTCGTCGCGGTTGAGCGTGTGGAGCAGTTCCATCACCTGGTCCGCCATGGCGCTGTCGAGGTTGCCGGTGGGCTCGTCGGCCCAGACCACGGCAGGCCGGGCGACCAGAGCGCGGGCGATGGTGACGCGCTGCTGCTCACCGCCGGACAGTTCGCTGGGCCGGTGGGCGACCCGATGGCCCAGGCCGACCCGCTCCAGCATCGCCTCGGCACGGGCGCGGGCCTCGCGGGGCGGTGTACCGGTGAGCAGCAGTGGCAGTTCGACGTTCTCCGCGGCCGAGAAGACGGGGATCAGGTTGAACGCCTGGAAGACGAAGCCCATGGCACGGGCCCGGTGCTCGGTCCGCTCGGCGTCCGACATGGCGAAGAGGTCGCGGCCGTCGACCTCGACCCGGCCGGCGTCGATGTCGTCCAAGCCGGAGAGGCAGTTGAGCAGGGTGGTCTTCCCCGAGCCGGAGGGGCCCATCACCCCGACGAGCTCGCCCCGCTCCACGGTCAGGTCGAGATCGCGCAGCGCCGTCACCTCGACCGACCCCGTGCGGTAGACCTTGCGTACCCCTGTGGCCGCCAGCAGCGGGCGCGGCCTGCTCTCGGTCTCGGTCTCGGTCACCGGGCTCACCTCCTCCACACCACTTCACCCTCCGTCGGGCGGTCCGGTCACCTGAAGGTCTGGACGGCCCCGACCGGAGGTCCGGTCGGCCCTGTCGTGCGCCCGCCTCGGGTGGTGCTCTGGTGGGTGAGGGCTGGCTCGCCCGCCCGGTTCGGGGGACACGGCACTGGAGGCGATCATGAAGGCGAGCATCGGAGACCGGCTCATCGTGGAGGGCACCCGCCCGGGCACACCCCGCAGGGACGGCCGCATCGTGGCCGTGCACCACGCGGACGGCAGCCCGCCGTACGACGTGCTCTGGTCCGACAACGGACGGATCTCGCTGTGCTTCCCCGGACCGGACGCCCATCTGCACCACTTCACCCACGCTGAACGCGAGGAGGCCCCGGCCGTGACCGGTTCGAACGCGCTCCACACCCTCCACACCTTCCCGGACTGAAGGCCGACCGTAGGACCCGGATCACCCGGATCACCCGGATCACCGATCACGCGGATCACCCACCGGTCCTGATCCGGTCCGTCACGGACACCACGCCGTCCACGGCTCGGCAGAGCCGGAGGACGATCGGCACCAGGTACGGCGGCTCGATCGTGCCGCTCAGCACGACCCGACCCCGCTCGACCTGCACTCCCACCGCCGCGGGACTGACTCCGGCCACCTGTCCGAGGACCTGTTCGACGATCTCGTGACGGATCACCTGATCATCCCGGAGGAACACCCGCAGCAGGTCGGCGCCGGAGGACGATGCCGACCAGCCGCCCCTCCTCGTCCACCACGGGCAGCCTCTTCACCCGGCGACGGCCCATCAGCCGGGCGGCGGCCACCACACTGGCATCCGCCGTGGTGCAGACAGCCGGAGTGCTCATCAGCTCTCTCGCCGTCGCCCGGTCACCGTCAGGCGAGGGCGGCTGGGCCAGCGCCTCGCCGGGGTCGTCCTGGGCGGCCTGGGTACGCAGTAGATCCGCCTCCGAGACGACCCCGACCGGCCGGTTCTCCTCATCCACCACCGGGACGGCGGTGATGTCGTACTCGGCCAGGAGGGCGACGATCTCACGGAACCCCGCGTCGGGCGCGACCCGGACGACCTCGCGGGTCATCACCTCGGCGACTGGCTGATGCCTCATCACACCTCTCCCGATATCCGCTGATATCCGCTCAGGTCGAGGATCTCCTCGACGGGCCGACGGGACGTCGGCGCCCCGGGCGGACCGTAGCCGAGCCGCATGACCAGCTGGACGTGGCCTGGCCCTCCCGCAGGATCGCGCAGCCGCCAGCGGGTGTCGGGCCATTCGACCGCCTGGTGCAGCACGTTGGCGCGGATCCCGCGCACGGTCGCGAGCAGCCAGGCCCGTTCCATCGCCTGGCCGGCCCGCAGCCAGTCGGCGGGCCGGTCGGCGTCCGTGCTGATGACGGCAACTTGGGGCAGGGCCTCGAACCGCTGCGCGGGCATGGCCGGCTGCGGGGGCCGGCCGGTGAAACTGCGCATCGGTACCCGGGCGTCGTGGTCCAGCGGGCCCAGCGCCGCCGCCGGGATGCCGTCGCTCGCCGGTGCCTCCAGTCTCAGCCAGCTGCGCGTCTCGGCCTGCCGTGCGACGTCCTCGGCGATCCGCTCCTCGGCTTCGGCGGTCAGCGCCAGGACCCGGCGCACTCCGGCCTCCTCCAGCACGGTCAGCACCACGCCCTCGGCGGCAGCCGCCTCGATCAGCTCCCCGGTCACCGCCTCCGGCACATCACGGTTGGTGAACGGCTGCCGGCTGGAGTGGCGGTGCGGGATCGCCGCATAGAGGTCCGGAAGGTCCGGGCCGTCGGCCGGACTCGGCGCGGACAGGTCGAGGGCCGCGCACAGCCTCGGCTCCGCCGGATCGGGGCGCAGCCGCACGGACACGTGCCGCCCGAGGTGCCGGGCCGCCGTCCGCAGGTTGAAGACGGCCGCTCCCACCGAGAGGTGGAGCGCCCGGCCGTCAGGATCCGAAACCGGTACGGCACGCCCGGGGTCCGAGTACACGAGCAGACCGCGCAGGTCCGGCGCGGGGCGGAATCGCCAGGGCTGGCTGTTGCACACGGAAGGCGCCGCGCCACCGGCGGTGGCGAGCAGCCGCAGGTCCGCGAGGGTCAGGATCGGGTCGGTCATCGTGATCACTCCTCGCACGGGATCGCCGCTCACCCGCGTCTGTTCGCGCGGTGGTGGGACAGTTCGACGTGGCCGTCGCGCAGCGACTGCCGGTGTCCGTCCGCGAACTCCAACCGCAGGCCGTTGTCCGCGCGGGCCTCCGGGACCAGCGCGTGCTGAATGACGTCGTACGCCGAGTCGTGGTGGATCCACACCCGGTCGCCAGGGTGGAACTCCGCGGTCTCCGACATGATCACCGCGCTCACCTCCGCTGTGCCCCACCAGCGTGCGCCGCGCGCCGCTGCTGCGCCGAGGGGCCCGGGGCCCCTGTTCGAGGACCCACGTGCCCTGCCGGGGCAGGGAACGCCCGGCCCTGGGCCCTGGGCCGCTCGGCCCTGTCCGCGCCCGGCCGGCGACCGTACGGTGCGAGTGAGGCGGGCGAAGGCATCCCGTCCCGACCGGTGGAGGAAGCCATGCCAGCAGAAGCCGGCGAGCGCCGCCCGATCGTGTTCGGCGTGGACGCGGCCCGTCCGGGCCCGATGGCGGCGGTCTGGGCCGCCGACGAGGCGGAGCGCCGGGGGCTGCCCCTGCGGCTGGTCCACGCGGTACCGGTGATGACCCGGGAGCTCCGGGCCTTCGAGGAGGCCCGGTACCGCAAGGCGCTGCGCGAGCTCGGCGATGAAGCGCTCGACAAGGCGTCCGCCGTGGTCCGGGAACGTCACCCGGACCTCGACGCGGTGACATCCGTCGTGGACGGAAATCCGGGTCAAGTCCTCTGCCGGGAGTCATCGCACGCCGAGCTGGTCGTCCTCGGCTCGCGCCGGATGGGGCGGCTGGAGGAGATCCTGAGTACCTACTCCGTGGCCGTCCCGGTGAGTGCGCAGGCCGCCTGTCCGGTGGTCGTGGTGCGCGATCCGGAGCACGTGACCCAGGATCCGCCGTACGTGGTCGTCGGCGTCGACGGCAGCCGGTCGTCCGCCGCAGCCGTGGACTTCGCCTTCGACTTCGCGAGCCGGCGCGGAGCGGCCCTGCGCGCGGTCTGGGTGTGGCAGTCCCAGCTGATCGCGAGCATCGACGAGCACACCGCCGTCCAGACCCTGCGGCGGCAACTGTCCGAGAGCACGGCCGGCCGAAGCGGCGCCCATCCCGACGTCGCCCTGACCCACGAGGTGATCCGCGGCCATCCGGTCGAGGAACTGGCGAAGGCAGCGGAACACGCGCTCGCGGTCGTGGTCGGCCGTCGGGGCCACGGCGGCTTCACCGGAATGCGGCTCGGCTCCGTCCCGCACGGGCTGCTGCACCGCGCCCACTGCCCGGTCGTCACGGTTCCGTGGCTCCCGTCCTGACCATGCCCACCGAAGCCGCCGACACACTCCGCCCGGCCCGGGAGGCCGGACAGACCGAAGGCCCGGACCCGCGCGAGCCGCTCGCCCTGCTCTTCCGCGATCTGCGGACCTCGCCGCAGGGGCTGACGGAGCGTGAGGCCGCTCGTCGCCTCACGGTCTACGGAGCCAATGCCCTGGTGCGGCGCGGCGGACGGCGCTGGCCCCGGGAGCTGGCACAGCAGTTCACCCACCCGCTCGCGCTGCTGCTGGCGTTCGCCGCGCTCCTCGCGGCCGTCAGCGGCGCTCCCGCGCTGGCGGTGGCGATCGTCGCGGTGATCCTGCTCAACGCGCTGCTCGCGTTCGCTCAGGAGCGGCAGGCCGAGCAGGCCGTGGAGGCGCTCGCCGACTTCCTGCCCGAGCAGGCGACCGTGGTGCGTGCCGGAGGACGTCGCCAGGTTCCCGCGGCCGCGCTGGTGCCCGGCGACGTCCTGGTGGTCGAGGAGGGCGACCGGGTCTCCGCCGACGCCCGCCTGCTGTCGGGCGGCGTGGAGGTCGACCTGTCCGCGCTGACCGGCGAGTCCGTCCCGGTGTTCCGTTCCGCCGAGTTCGGGGATGATTCGGGGCCCGTCCTGGCCGCGCGTGACCTGCTCTTCTCCGGCACCGCCTGCACAGGAGGACAGGCCCTCGCCGTGGTCACCGCCACCGGCATGCACACCGAGCTGGGACGGATCGCCGCCCTGAGCCAGCGCACCCACCGGGAGGAGAGCCCGCTCGAGCACCAGGTCAAGCGGGTCGCCCGGCTGATCGCCGTGATCGCCATCGCCGTGGGGGTGGCGTTCCTGCCGATGGGCCTCGCCGCCGGGCTGTCCCTCGCCGCCGCCTTGTCGTTCGCGATCGGCCTGCTGGTCGCCAACGTGCCCGAAGGGCTGCTGCCGACCATCACCCTTGCCCTCGCCTCCGGGGTACGCGATCTGGCGCGCCGCGGTGCCGTGGTCAAGCGGCTGTCCGCGGTGGAGACTCTGGGCTCGACCACGGTCATCTGTACCGACAAGACCGGGACGCTGACCGAGAACCGGATGCGCGTCACGGCGGTCTGGACCCCCGGCGGTGAACTCTCTGTCGGCGACTCTCGACAGGTGCCCGCCGAGCTGCTCCTGCTCGCGGATGCGGCCGCCGCCTGCACCACGGCCGACTTGGAGGCCGGCCACGGCGACCCGACCGAAATCGCCCTGCTGGACTTGGCAGCACGTGTGGGGACGCCCTGCCTGCCGGAGCGGCGCGATCGCGGGCGCCGGGCGCTGTTCCGCTTCGACCCGCACATCAAGCTCATGACCACGGCCGACACACGCGACGACAGGGTGGTCCTGCACAGCAAGGGCGCCCCGGAAGAGGTCCTCACCCACGCCGTCGCCGTGCTCGACCACGGCACCGAGCGCGTGCTCACCCCCGCGGACCGAACCGAGGTCGTGCACGCCGTCGGCCGGCTGGCCGCGCGTGGGCTGCGGGTCCTCGCCGTGGCGCGACGGCCGCTCGCTCCCGGGCAGCAGTCGCCCGCCCGCCGCGAGGAGGCCGAGCAGGGGCTGTGCCTGATCGGTCTGGTCGCCATGGCCGACCCGCCCCGGCCCGAGGTCGCCCGATCCATCGAACAGGCCCACCGTGCCGGGATCACCGTGCACGTGGTCACCGGTGACAACGGCCTCACGGCGGCCGCTGTCGCCGAGCAGGTCGGCATCGGCCACCGCGGCATGCGCATCGTCACCGGCACGGAACTGGACGCCATGGGCGACGACCGGCTGGACGCGCTGCTCGGCCGAGGCGAGGAGGTGATCTTCGCGCGTACGTCGCCGGAGGCCAAGCTCCGGATCGCCGACGCCCTGCGCGCCGAGGGCCACACCGTCGCGATGACCGGTGACGGCGTCAACGACGCCCCCGCGCTGCGGCGCGCCGACATCGGTGTGGCGATGGGCCGCTCCGGTACGGACGTCGCCCGCGAAGCCGCCACGATGGTGCTGACCGACGACAACTTCGCCACCATCGTGGCGGCGGTGGAGACGGGTCGGCGGACCTACGACGACATCCGCAAGTTCATCGTCTACATCTTCAGCCACGCGGTCCCCGAGGTCGTCCCGTTCCTGGTCTTCGCGCTCTCGGGCGGCACGGTTCCCCTGCCGCTGACGGTGATGCAGGTCCTCGCCATCGACCTCGGCACCGACACCCTGCCCGCGCTCGCCCTCGGTCGGGAGAAGGCCGAGCCCGGACTGATGGACCGTCCACCCCGCCCTCGTGACGAGCGGGTGATCCGAGGCGCCATGCTCGCCCGTTCCTGGGGGTTCCTCGGGCTGATCTCCGCCGCCCTCGTCATGGGCGGCTACTTCCTCACCCTCACCACGGGCGGCTGGCACCCCGGCGATCCGACCGGCACGGGCACCGCACTGCACCTGACGTACCAACAGGCCACCACCGTCGTCTGGCTCGGCATCGTCTTCTGCCAGATCGGCACCGCCTTCGCGGCCCGCACCGAGCACGCGTCACTGCGCACGATCGGGGCCTTCAGCAACCCGCACCTTCTGGGCGGCATCGCCTTCGCCCTGACATTCGCCGCCGCGATCGTCTACGTCCCCGCCCTGCACCGGGTGTTCGGCACCGCAGCGCTCAGCCCCGCGCAGCTCGCGATCGTCGTCCCCTTCCCGTTCGTGGTCTGGGGCGCGGACGAACTGCGGCGAGCCCTGGTGCGGCGCCGCACGAGAGGGGTCCCGGTGCCGCCTGCGCCCCCGCCGGCCCGGCCCGCCGCCGAGGAGCCCGCCCACCACCCGCTGACCGTCCTGCTCGCCCGCCACGGCTGGAGCGCCCACCGCCTCGTCCACGCACTGGGCGTCAGCGAGCACGCGGCGGCCGAGATCGTCGCCCACGCCCGCAGGATCGCTGCCGAGCACGGGCACCGGGCACCCTGATCTCGCTGCCCGGCTCACGGCACCACCCGGCTCCTCACCGCCCCCCAGCGCCGGGGCCGGCCAGGCCCTCCCGTTCCGGTCGGCCGGCCGCACGAGCGGCGCCGAAGGCGACCAGTGCGGCGGCCGTCACCACCCCGCCGTCCGCCCAGGACACCGGCTCGGTCTCCAACACGTCCTGGAGGAACGGCACGTAGAGCGCCGCGACACCGAGCCCTGCCGAGGCCAGGACAGCCAGCGGGAGGAACGGGTTCGCCCTCGTGAAGAGTCGCTCCCGCAGGCCGAGCACCACACCCAGCTGCGCCGCCAGCAGGGCGAGGAAGAGCACGCTCTGCCAGGCGTGTCCGGCCCAGTAGGCCCACCGGCCCGCCCCCAGCGCGACCAGTGTGACCACCGCTCCAAGGCCCAGGACACGCTGCCACACGCCGGCCCCCAACACGTGCTCGTTCGGCGGCCGTGGCGGACGCCGCATCGCCCGGCCGGAGACGGGCTCCGCGCCGACCGCGACCCCGGTCAGCCCGTGGGTGAGCAGGTTGATCCAGAGGATTTGGCCGGCTCGCAGGGGAAGTGCGAGGCCCATGAACGGGCCCAGCAGCATGACCAGGATCTCCGCCGCGCCGCCTGACAGCGCGTAGACCAGGAAGCGGCGGATGTTGTCGTAGACCCGGCGGCCCTCTTCCACCGCCGCCACCACGGTGGCGAGTTCGTCGTCCGCCAGGACCAGGTCGGCGGCCTGCCTGGCCACCTCGGTGCCGCGGCGGCCCATCGCCACCCCGATGTCCGCCCGCTGCAATGCCGGACCGTCGTTGACCCCGTCGCCGGTCATCGCGGTGACCGCTCCGCCCGCGCGCCAGGCTTCGACGAGGTCGAGCTTCTGCTGCGGATCGGTGCGTGCGAAGACCCGCACCCGCGACAGATCCGGCGCCGCCCCGGCAGCGAGCTCCCGGCCGGTGACCACCACGGCCGACCTCTCGCCGTCCTCCAGCAGGCCGATCCGGCCGGCGATCGCCCGGGCGGTGGCGGGGTGGTCCCCGGTGATCAGCACCGGGGTGATGCCGGCCCGGCGGCAGGCCGCGATGGTCGCGGCGGCCGCCGGCTTGGGCGGGTCGCTCAGCGCGGCCAGTCCGAGCAGGCGCAGCTTCGACTCCACCGGACCGCCGGCCCCGTCCCGCAGCCCGGACGCGACGGCCAGCACCCGGTAGCCGTCGGCGGCGAGCCGGGCGGCCGCCTGCCGGGCCTGCTCCAGCTCATCGGGACCGGCGTCGAGCACGGCCGGGTCGAGTACGGCTTCGGGAGCGCCCTTGAGACAGATCTCCCGCTGCCCGGAGGGGGTGCGGTGCACGGTGGCCATCCGCTTCCGGATGCTGTCGAAGGGCAGCTCGTCGACCCGGGGGTACTCCTCGGCGAGGCGCGCGACGTCGCATCCGGCCTTCACCGCGGCCACCAGCAGCGCCGCCTCGGTCGGGTCTCCGAGGGCGGTCCACTGACCGTCGTCCCCCTCGGGCGGCCGCAGCGCAGCGTCGTTGCACAGCGCGGTCACCCGCAGCAGGGTCCGCGCCGCGCGCAGCGCGGAAGTGCCCTCCGCCTGCACCTCCCCCACCGGCTGGTAACCCGAGCCGGTGATCGTCGCCTGCCATCCGGGTGCCCACAGCCGCTCGACCACCATCCGGCCTTCGGTGAGCGTGCCGGTCTTGTCGGTCGCGAGGACCGTGACCGAGCCCAGTGTCTCCACCGCCGGGAGTTTGCGGACGACGGCGTGCCGCAGAGCCATCCGGCGGGCGCCGAGCGCCAGCGCGAGCGTCACCACGGCGGGCAGCGACTCGGGGACGGCTGCGACGGCAAGGCTGATCGCGGTGACCGCCATCGCCTCGAGTGCCTGGCCGCGTACCAACCCCAGCGCGAACACCACCAGGCACAGGCCGACCGTGACGAGCGCCAGCACCCGGCCCAGCCCGGCCAGCCGGTGCTGCAGCGGCGTCGGCTGGGGCCGTGGGTGCAGCGAGGTCGCGATCCGGCCCAGCGCGCTGTCCGGGCCGGTGGCCGTGACGACGGCGACCGCCCTGCCGCGCAGCACGGTCGTCCCGGCGCTGAGGCCGGCTGCGCCGACCACGTCCTTCTCCACCGCAACCGACTCGCCCGTCAGCATCGACTCGTCCACCAGCAGCGCGGAGGCTTCCGCCAGTTCGGCGTCGGCCGGGACGATGGCCCCCTCGGCGAGGAGCAGGACGTCGCCGGGTACCACGGCTGCGGCCGCCACCTCCCGCTCCTCGCCGTCGCGCAGCACCCGCGCCGTGGGCGCGGACAGCGCGGACAGCGCGGCCACCGCATTGGCCGCCCGGATCTCCTGAGCCACCCCCACCGTGGTGTTGACCAGGATGACCAGCCCGATCACGATCGCGTCGGGATGGTCACCGGTCGCCACGGTGAGGACGACCGCGGCGAGCAGGACCAGGATCAGCGGGTCGCGCAGCTGGGCGGCGACGCGCGACCACAGCGGCGGGCTCGGCGGTGCGCCGACCTCGTTCGGCCCGTGGGCCGCGAGCAGCCGTTCCGCCTGCTCCTCGGTGAGCCCCGCACGACGGTCAGCGATCGGTGTCACCGCTCGGCCTGTCCCCCCGGAAGCGTGCCGCCGGCCGGATCGGAGCCGCCCTGGTCGAGCCGGAACGGCGGATAGTCGTCGGTCATCAGGGCCGCGTACGCGGCGACCCTGAACACCCACCGGTTCAGGCCGACCAGCAGATCGAAGATGCCCATGGGGTACCGCGTGGTGGCGGCCAGGGCGACGCCCGCGTACAACGCGAGCAGGCCGATGAGCCCGCCGCCCCACACCTCACGGAAGCCGCCCAGGAAGAACCCGACAACCAGGTAGTGCGGCAGCGCCAGCAGCCACCACTTCACCAACGCCAGGCCGCGCGAGAGTTCACCGGGGTAGGCGATGTCCAGCCGCGCCGGATAGTCGGGCTCCTCACCGAGGCTGAACGGCGGGTAGCGGTCGGTGCCGAGGCCTCCGTACGCGTAGTACGACACCCGCCAGGACCAGCGCAGCACGCCCACGTTGAAGTCGAAGACGCCGCGCGGGTACCGGCCGGTGAACAGGATCGCGAAGAACGCGACCACGGTCAGCAGGACGAAGGCCACCCACAGGATGCACAGGACGATCCAGTGCGGGATGACCAGGACCCACTTCACCAGCCAGAGCCAGCGCGAGAGCGGCAGATCCAGCCGGGCTTCCACTCGGACCGGCGACGGGGCGGGAGCAGCCATGGCGATCATCCTCCTGAGCACGCCAGCGAGGGGTGTGGCCGACCTTGGTCGTGCCGTGCGCGCACCCCGGGTGGGCGCGTTGTCGCACATCTCTCATGCTCGCCCCGGCACGTGACCTCCGCGAGGGCCGGAGCAGCCCCGAGGTCGGGCCGGGCGGCCCTTCGGGTTGCGGCACCCGGCCGTGCACGGTCGGATCAGGGGCGACCGCCTTCCTCCCGAACCGAGCGCGGGTACGAGACGGACACCGCGGTCCCTCA
This sequence comes from Kitasatospora sp. NPDC127111, assembly GCF_042677465.1. Classification (NCBI taxonomy): domain Bacteria; kingdom Bacillati; phylum Actinomycetota; class Actinomycetes; order Kitasatosporales; family Streptomycetaceae; genus Kitasatospora; species Kitasatospora sp. NPDC127111. The sequence continues at coordinate 28,124 of NZ_JBHXTG010000014.1, read as the reverse complement.
CGAGCGACGGATCGTCGTCGGCGTCGACGGCTCATCCTCGTCCGAGCGCGCACTGCGATGGGCCCTCGGCAGTGATCTGCTGGCGCTTCCCGACGGGAACGCCTGTCCCGACGTCGAGCTCCTCGCCGACGGGGTACGGAACCACCTGCAAGAGTTCAAGCCCTCCAGGCCACACGCCGAGCCGGGTAACACCAGGGGTGCCGCGCTGCCTGGGTGATCGAGTCATCGGTCCGGCGGCACGTCCGACCGAGCGTCCCGGGCGTGCTCTTCGGCGGCCTCCCTGACCGCTCGGAGCGTCCCGCGCAGAACGACGCCGACGCCCGCGGAGACGAGTGTCCAGTAGTGGCCGAAGCGGGCGGTGGATTCGGGATCGGTGCAGGCGGTGCGCGCCTCGTAGGTGAGCAGGGACCGCCGGATGCCGTACGGATGGACCACGAAGGCGGCCGCCATCTTCGCCCAGCCGACCTCGTCGAACGACGCGAACTCCTCCGGTTCGACCCGCCGCCACTCGATCGAGGCCTGCCAGGGCTTGCCGACCGCCCCGAAGACGAGCTCACGCCCCGGACTCTCGCCCAGCGCCACCCACGGCTGGTCCTCCCACGCACCCCCGGGAGCGTCGAACAGGTCGGCCACGCGCATCGACGGCGGGGTCGGGATGGGCCGGCCGCGCAGTCGGTCCGGCAGTCCGCGCGCCCATATGGCCGCGTTGAGGAGCGGGGCGTCGAGGGTGAGCAGGTCCAGCTCGCGCGCCGCCTCGTACGCCACGGGAGGTGCCGCGGCGAGCGCCAGGCATTCGAGCCGGGAGAATCCGAACTCGGGCAGCGCACTGTCCAACAGCAGCGCGCCGCCGACGGGATCAAAGGTGGAGTCGGCGCTCATCACGGCCTCCCTGGGTTCCCGGTCACGGCCCGACAGAGCCGCGCGCGCAGGTTGTGGAACTGGCGGGTCTGCATCACGAAGTGAGCGGGTTCCCAGAACAGCAGGTCGATCGGCCCGGTGAGCACGCGCGGGCGGCTGCGGCCGTGCGTGCGGACGACCAGGCGGGTGTTCGGGTCGGCCGGTTCGAGGTGGAAGCCCCACACCGAGCTGACGAACGCCCCCGGCCCACGTCCGTCGGCCGGGTCGAACGGGCGACCCGACGGCACACTCGTATCGTCGCGAAGCACCAGGGTCCGTTCCGGCACGAGTACCGCGACGGTGAACCAGGCGAGACCACTGGGCACGGATGTGAGCCGTTGCCCCACCGCCAGGCTCTGCCACTCGGGGACGATGCGATCCGTGCTTGGCCGTCCGCCGTTGTCCAGCCGATCCCAGCTGTACCAGCCGCCACGGTCGCAGCCCATCTGCACCAGCCACGGCCACACCTTCGACGGCGGCGCGGGCAGGGTCGTCGCCATGGTCGAGCCGCTCTGGGCACCAGCGATGAGGTCATCCCCGGGATAGGGTCGCGCGACCTCCTCGCTCGTCGCACCCCAGGTCAGCATCCTCGGCCGCAGGACCAGGGCATGCACGAGCAAGACGACCGCGACGGAAGCGGCGGCGGCCGGTCCGACCACGGCTCGGTGTTCGCCCACACTTCGACAGTCACTCATCCGCCGCGATGGCGCCATCGGACCGCTGCGCCGCAGCCGAGGTGGCTCGAGGGCAGACATCACAAGATCGCCGCAACCGTAGGGCCCGCCAGCACCCAGCCTCGCCAGCCCGACCGCATCACCCTCTACCCGCCGAACATCTCCCAGACGCTCGGGCGCTCAAGGCGCAGATCCCCACGAGGATCGCGCTCCCCGCGAGCAGCAGCAGCAGCCCAGCAGCGCGGTCGTCGAACCGAGAAGGCAGCCGCCGCTGTCCCTGGCGCGCGTCTGAATCGATCTGGGGCGACATGGCTGCCTCCCGAGTCCGCCGCAGGCCTGAACCGGTTCTTAGGAGGCGGTCGGGCACACTGCTCCCCGTGTGCCCGCCTGCCGGCGGCCGCAGGTGCACGGAGTTCAGTGCGAAGGGCGGATGGGTGTCCGGAATCAGCAGGGACCAGAACGCAGGCGGCGTACCAGCGGTGGAGTCCGGCACCGAGGGGAACAGACGGTTGACCGCGCTGGCCGGCGCGGTCCTCCTGCTGCTGTTCGCCGCCCAGGGTGTGACCATCCTGTTCCTCGGCACCATGCTCACCTGGCACTTCGTCATCGGATTCGCCCTCATCGGGCCGGTCGTCCTCAAGCTGGCCGTCACCGGGTACCGCTTCGTGCGCTACTACGCGGGGTCGTCGGCCTACCGCCGCCAGGGACCGCCCGCGCCCCTGCTGCGGCTGCTCGCCCCACTGCTCGTCGCCCTCACCGTCGCGGTGCTGGCCACCGGCTGTGCGCTGGCGCTGGGCGGACGGGACGCCGGCGGACTCCCGATGCTGTTCCTGCACAAGGCGGGCTTCGTCTGCTGGGTGGCGGTGACGAGTGTGCATGTGCTGGCCCACGTCTGGCGGCTGCCCGGGCTGGTCGGCGCGGAGCTGGTGCGCCGCCGGCAGACCCGACACGCGGCAGGCGTGGTCCGAGGACGCGGGTGGCGCTGGTCGCTGCTGCTGCTCTCCCTGTCCGCCGGTGCGGTCCTGGCGCTCTCCGGACCGGCCCTGGCATCCCACTGGACCGGCGAGAGACCCCGAGAACACGCCATCACGACGCCAGAGGGGCACCACCGGGCGCTCGTGCCGGGCGTCACCGACACCCCCGAGCCGCGGCGCTGAACGCCCTCCGGCCGGGCCCCACTGCGGCGACCGCGGGGCTGTTCGGCCCAAGCGGCTCGGCCCCGCGCCGGGCACCATGGCGGTGAGCGCTGACCCGACTACGGCCCGACCCGGCCACGAACGAACGAGATGAGTGCGGTGGCGGAACCCGATTCCCTGAGAGTGCTCGTGGTGGAGGACGACCCGGTGATCGCGGACTCCCTGGTGAGGGGGCTGCGGCAGGCCGGATACCGTGCGGAAAGCGTCGGCACCGGCCGTGCCGCGCTGGCGGCGCCCGTGCCCGACGTCCTGCTGCTCGACCTCGGCCTGCCCGACCTGGACGGCGTCGAGGTGTGCCGGCGGATCCGGCAGCGCTCGGACGCCGCGATCATCGCGGTGACCGCGCGCGGCGAGGAGGCCGACCGGGTCCTGGCTCTGGACGAGGGCGCCGACGACTACCTGGTGAAGCCCTTCGGGCTGGCCGAACTGCTGGCCCGGCTGCGTGCGGTGCTGCGCCGTACGCGACCGTCCGAGCAGGAGCCAGTGCGGCACGGCCCGCTCACCATCGACCGCCGCACCCGCCGGGTGGCCGTGAGCGGCCGGGAGGTGTCCCTCACGCCGAAGGAGTTCGACATCCTGGCCTGCCTGGCGGCCGACCCCGGCCGGGTGGTCACCCGCCAGGAGATCCTGGAGAGCGCCTGGGACGCGCACTGGTACGGACCGACGAAGGTGGTGGACGTCCACGTCGCCGCGCTGCGCCGCAAGCTCGCCGTCCCCGGGCTGATCGAGACCGCCTACGGACGGGGCTTCCGGCTCGCCGAGCCCACGGGGACGCCGTGACCCGCCGGATCGTGCTGGCGCTGCTGGCGCTGACCATCGTGGTGGTCGCCGCGGCCGCCGTCCCGCTCGGCCTGTCCATCACCGAGCGTGAACACCTCGCGTTCCGCGACAAGACCCAGGCTGCCGCCCGGGTGATCGCCTCCTCCGCCGAGGAGTACCTGTCCGACCAGGACCCCGCGACCGCGATGAACGCCGACCTCGCCGAAGCCGCGAGGGCCGGGGACTGCGCGGCCGTCTTCGACGTGCACGGCCGGTTGGTGGCCGCCACACCCTGCCCGATCACCCGGTCCGGCGAGGCCGGCGACCTGGTCGACGAGACGCTGACGGGACGCGAACCGGAGCCGCCCGAGACCGAAGGACGGCTGCTGGCCGCAGAGCCCGTCGGCACGTTCCGCCAGCCGGCCGGCGCGGTCGTCCTGTCCCGGTCCACGGCTCCGCTGGACACCCGGATCACCGTCGCCTGGGCCTGGATCAGCCTGGTCGCCGCGGCCGGCGTCGCGGCCGCCGCCCTGGTGTCGGTCCGGATCGCACGCTGGGTCGGACGCCCACTGACCACCCTGGACACCGCCGCCCGAAACCTCGGCGAAGGCCGCCTGGGCGAACGCGCCACGGTGGCCGCCGCCCCGCCGGAGGTGCGCCGCCTCGCCGCCACGTTCAACACCATGGCAGCCCGCATGGAGGCGCTGATCCACGGCCACCAGGCCGTCGTCGCCGACGTCTCGCACCAACTGCGCACCCCGCTGGCGGCCCTACGGCTGCGGCTCGACCTGCTGGCCACCGCCACGCCGGAAGGCGCACCGGAGCTGCTGGCCTCGGCGCAGGAGGAGGTGGCCAGGCTCTCGCGCCTGGTGGACGGGCTGCTGGCGGTGGCACGGGCCGAGCAGGCCGTGCCGAAGCCTGTTCCGGTCCACGTGAACGAGGTCGCCGCCGACCGCGTGGCCGCCTGGGAGCCGATCGCGCAGGAACGCGGGATCCATCTCACCAGCCACTGCCAGGACGGCCCTCCGGTCGCGCTGGGGCCGGATCATCTGGAACAAGTCCTGGACAATCTGCTGGCCAACGCCCTGGACGCCGTCCCCGACGGCGGCACGGTCACTCTGGACACCACCCCGGGCCCGGACACCGTCCGGCTGAAGATCGTGGACGACGGTCCCGGCATGAGCCCCGACGCGCGCGAGCAGGCCTTCCGCCGCTTCGGCAACCCCCAGGCCCGAGGCAGCGGACTCGGCCTCGCGATCGTGCACCGGCTCATCACCGCCAACGGCGGCAGCATCGCTCTCGAAGACACGCCCGGCGGCGGCCTCACCGCCGTCCTCGACCTGCCGACGTGGCACGACCACCGAACGCCGTGATCTTTACCGGTTCCAGGCAGATCGTGAGCAGGTCCCACAGACGCCCGAGCGCATCGTGGTCAGTGCAAGCACCCGAGCCGGACCACGAGGAGCGCCCGCCATGGCCGACCTCCCCAACCCGCCCGAACCGGAAGGGCCAGCACGCCGCGAGCACGGAATACGACGGGTCTCCACCGCCACCCGCTGGACCGTCGCGGCCGCTGCCGCCGGGTCCGCCGCCCTCGGCCTCACCTACCCCAACCTCACGCCCGGCACCTCCGGCACTCCCGCACCGGCCCAGGGCACGCCACCCACTACTCTCACCTGTGCTCAGCAGCTCGCCCCGGCCGGCACGACCGCCACGCCATCGCGCGGTGGCCAGGAACAGGACGACGGCGGGGACGACGAGGAGCGCGCCCTCCCGGCGCCCGGAACAACCACGCCGCAAAACACGGTCACCTGCACGCCCCTCGTCTCTCCCGCGCAGGCCCCGGCCCCGACCCAGCAGGCGCCGCAGACCCGGACCGGTGCGTCATGAACCGCCACCACGTCCAGGGCGCGACCACCTCCTTCCCCGCCCTCGGCACCACCGCCACCCTGCTCACCACCGACCAGCTGGTACTGACCGAGGCCGAGCGCATCCTGATGGACGAGCTCACCGCCATCGACCACACCTGCAGCCGCTTCCGCCCCGACTCCGAACTCAGCCGCGTCAATGCCACCGCCGGCACTCCGACGAGCGTCAGCGAGCTGTTCGCGCAGGCGATCGAGGTCGCGCTGCGCGCCGCCGCACTGACCGGCGGAGCCGTCGACCCGACCGTGGGCCGGGCCGTGATCGCCCTCGGCTACGACCGCACCTTCACCGCCCTGCGGCCCCAGGACGCCACACCGCTGCCCACGGCCCGTCCCGCCACCGGCTGGCAGAACATCGACTGGCACCCGGACACCCGCCGGCTCCTGCTGCCGCCCGGCACCGCCCTGGACCTCGGCGCGACCGCCAAGGCGCTGGCCGCCGACCGCGCCGCCCAGCGCATCGCCGAGACCACCGGCAGCGGGGTCCTGGTCAACCTCGGCGGCGACCTCGCCACCGCCGGCCACGCCCCCGACGGCGGCTGGGCGGTCGGTGTCGCTGACGACAACGCCGCCACCGGTCCCGGCCCGGTCGTCACCGTGACCTCCGGCGCCCTGGCGACCTCCGGTACCAGCGTCCGCACCTGGCGCCGCGCCGGCCGACCGGTCCATCACATCGTCGACCCCACCACCGGCCGCTCCACCGAGCCGTACTGGCGCACCGCCACCGTCGCCGCCGACACCTGCGTGGACGCCAACACCGCCACCACCGCCACGATCGTACTCGGCGACGCCGCCACGGCCTGGCTTGAGCGGGCCGGGCTGCCCGCCCGCCTGGTCGGCCTCGACGGCACCGTCACCCGCCTCGGCGGCTGGCCCCACGACCAGGCAGCAGGTACGCGATGACCACCACGACCACCCTCGCCGCCAGCCCGCTCTGGTACGCCGGCCGCGCCGGCGGCACCACCGCACTGCTCCTGCTCACCGCGACCGTCGCCCTCGGCATCGCCGTCGGCGGCAAAGCCGTACCCCTCCGGGTCGGCCGGTTCGAGATCAACCTGCTCCACCGCAACCTCGCCGTCCTCAGCCTCGCCTTCCTCGCCCTCCACATCGCCACCGCCGTCATCGATCCCTACGCCCGCCTCACCTGGGCCGACGCCGTCCTGCCGTTCGGCGCCGCCTACCGGCCGCTCTGGCTCGGGCTGGGCAGCATCGGCTTCGACCTGCTGCTCGCCGTGGCCATCACCAGCGCCCTGCGCCTCCGCATCGGCCGAAGGCGGTGGAAGGCCGTGCACTGGCTGGCGTACGCGGCCTGGCCGATCGGCCTGCTCCACGCCATCGGCACCGGCACCGACACCCGCCTGCCGTTCCAGCTGTGGCTGTACGCCAGCTGCCTGGCGACGGTGGCCTCCGCCACCGGATGGCGGCTCTACCGGGCCGGCCCCGGCCACCTCGCGGCCCGTCTGGGCGCCGGTCTCCTCGTCGCGGCCCTACCCGTGCTGGTCACCGCGTTCCTGGCCGCCGGTCCCCTGCAGCCCGGCTGGTCCCAGCGCGCCGCCCTCCACACCCTGACCGCCCTGGAAGGTGCCCGGTGATTCCCGCGTCGCTTCGATCGCTCGACCAAGGGGACACCGTCCCGCGGCTGATGGACGCCCGGCACGCCATCGGTACGTCGCTGAGCCTGACCGAGCATCTTCGGCACCACGGGCCTGGTCCTCGGCCCGGGCCCAGGTTGATCGAGGCCGTCGGGGAAGCCGGGCTGACCGGCCGTGGCGGAGCCGGATTCCCTACAGCGCACAAGCTCCGTGCCGTAGCCGAAGGTGGCCGCCGGGCCGTGGTCGTCGCCAACGGCATGGAGAGCGAGCCGTTCAGCCGCAAGGACCAGACCCTTCTCGCCCTCGCTCCGCATCTCGTCCTGGACGGGGCGGTCCTCGCCGCCGAGGCCGTCGGCGCCGACCGCATCCACCTGTGCCTGCCCGCCACCCGCACCACCCAGCTGCACGCCCTTACCACCACGGTCGCCGAACGCCGCAGCGCACAGCTCGACTCCGTCCCGATCCTGGTGGAGGCGATGCCGCACGGCTACGTGACCAGCGAGTCCACCGCCCTGGTCCACTGGCTGAACGGCGGCCCCGCCCGCCCGACCAGCGCCCCGCCACGCACCCACGAGAGAGGCGTACACGGACGCCCGACCCTCGTGCAGAACGTCGAAACCCTCGCCCACCTCGCCCTGATCGCCCGCCACGGACCCCACTGGTTCCGCCAGGCCGGCACCGCCGCCTCCCCGGGCACGACGCTGATCACCGTCACCGGAGCCGTGCGCCACCCCGGCGTCCTCGAGACCGAACCCGGCACCCGGGTGAGCACGCTCCTCCAGCAAGCCGGCGGCACCGACCAACCGCTCCAGGCCGTCCTGCTCGGAGGCGTCGCCGGCACCTGGCTGCGCACCCCGTTCGCCCTCGACCTGCCCTTCAGTCGCGAGGGCCTCGCCCCACACGCCGCCCCCGGGGCTGGCATCATCGCCGCACTCCCGCACGACGCCTGCCCACTCGCAGAGACCGCCCGCATCCTCGCCTACCTCGCCGCCAACGGCGCCCAGCAGTGCGGCCCCTGCCGCTTCGGCCTGCCCGCCGTCGCCGACGACTTCTCCGCCCTCGCCGACGGCCACGCCACCCCCGAACAGCTCGACCGCCTGCACCGGCGGATCGGCCTCCTGCCCGGACGCGGAGCCTGTCGCCACCCCGACGGCGCCGCCCGCCTCGCCGCCAGCGCCCTCACGACCTTCGAAGCCGACGTCGACCACCACCTGACCCACGGCCCCTGCGGCCGGCCCACCAGCCTGCCCGTACCGGCCCCGACCCGAACGGAGCACTGGACGTGACCGGCACCGACTCGGTGGTCCTGAGTATCGACCGGATCGCGTGCACCGGTCACGGGCTGTGCGCCGAACTCCTCCCCGAACTCGTCAGCCTCGACGAATGGGGCTACCCCGTCCAGCACGCCGCGACCGTCCCGCCCGGCCTGCGGGGCCACGCCCGGCGCGCCGTCCGCGGCTGCCCGCGCCTCGCCCTACGCGCCGACTCGCAGTGACCGACCGCTCCGATCCCAAACGGCCACCCCGAAGCGACAGCCGACCGGCTCCCCACGAAACTGATCTTGAAGAGCGGACAGGAGCACCCGACCCGATGACCTTCTTCAACATGCTCAACCCTCACCAGGAAAGCCACACCGCCGGCCGTGCCGGGTGGCTGCGAGCCGCCGTCCTCGGCGCCAACGACGGCCTGGTCTCCATCGCCAGCCTGATGGTGGGCCTGGCCGCCAGCGGCGTGACCACCTCCACGGTCGTCACCGGCGGCCTGGCAGGCCTGTCCGCCGGTGCCATGTCGATGGCCGCGGGCGAGTACGTGTCCGTCAGCTCCCAGGTCGACGTCGAGACCGCCGACCGCGCCAAGGAGTCCCGCGAGCTCGCCGAAGCCCCCGAAGCCGAACTCGACGAACTCACCGGCATCTACGAGAGCCGCGGCGTACCGGCCGACCTCGCCCGACAGGTCGCCGAAGCCCTGCACGAGGCCGACCCGCTCCAGGCCCACCTGCGCGACGAACTCGGCCACAGTGAGCACACCGCGGCCAGACCGCTGCAGGCCGCGCTCGCCTCCGCCGGAAGCTTCCTGGTCGGCGGCCTGGTGCCCTTCCTCGGTCTGCTCGCCGGATCCTCCACCGCCCGCCTGTGGCTCATCGTCGCCGTTACCCTCTGCGGCCTCGCCCTGGCCGGAGTCCTCGCCGCCCGAGCTGCCGGCACCACCGTCCTTCGCCCGGCACTTCGCGTCGTCATCGGCGGTGGGCTCGCCATGGCCATCACCGCAGCCGTCGGCCAGCTCGCGCACGTCTCCGGACTATGAGCCGACCGACGCAGATCCCTCCGGACGGCCTCGCAAGCCACATACGGGCGGCGGTCGGATGAGCCATTTGCGCTTAACACCGACCAGCAGGGTGGTGGGCCTGAACATGGTATGGATGCCGCGCCAGATCAGCTTGTGGCCCCGGCTGGCCATTCGACGAGAGGTGGCCGCAAGGCGGCACGGCGGCTTGCGGGCAGTGGCGGCACCGACCTGCCCGGTGCAGAAAGCGATCTGCCTCAAGAGACAGCAGGCATCCGTACTCGTGCTTCGAGTTCGGCGGGTAGGTGCCAGCCTTCGATGGCGGGCGCCATGCAGAGGCGGGCTTTGAGGCCGATCAGCAGCTGGCGGCGGCGTTCCTGGTCGGCTTGGGTCCGGGCGTCGGCGAAAATCTGACCGGTTTCGACGTCGACCCAAGCGGCGGGTCGCTGAGGGAGGGCGGCAAGGCGTCGGCGTTCGTCGACGAGGACTTCGAGGGCTTCGGAGTCGGCCCAGGACCTACGGAGCGTCGCCCGACAGCTCAACCATCGACCCCGACTCGTCCTCGGAGACCAGACCCCCCGCCGAGGCCGTGAGAGACTGCCTGCAGCACCGTTGACCTGGTGATTCGCAACCATTGCTGGAAACCACCGAGTGTCACAGCGGCGAGGTATCCACTGCCGTCGAAGCCCCGGCCCAGGCCGACACGTCCAGGATGTGTACACCGCTCGCTGAGTCACGAGGCGCCGGCGCGCGGTGAATTCGGTGGGGAGGTGAGTGCGGGGGTGATCGGCCGGGGGCTTGTCGGTGGGACTCGCTAACGTTCGTCTCCTGATCATCAGTGCGAGGAGAGGGGCGGGGCTGTGCGGCGCTGGGAGTTCGTCGATGGCGGCTCGGACAAGTTCTGGGAGGCCGCGGTCGACGGTGTCGCGGTGACCGTGCGGTACGGGCGGTCCGGTACAGACGGGCGGGAGCAGGTCAAGGCGTTCCCGACCGTGGATGAGGCGCAGGCGCACTTCGCCAAGGCGGTCGCCGCGAAGGAGCGCAAGGGCTACCACGAGATCGGTTCGGGGGCGGGTACGGAACCGGGTGCAGCGGCGGATCCGGTGCCCGTGGCGCAGCCCGGCGTGTCCGCGCCCACGGCCGAGGCCGCCGGTCCGGAGGACGAGGACGTCTTCGTCATGCCGGACGCCTGGCGTCGGGCCCTGATCCCGCGGCGGGGCGGCATTCCCCGGAAGCCGTCCGCGCCGGGCAAGGAGCCGGTGACCTCGTACCGCGACGGGTTGCGGCAGCTGGGGGACTGGCTGGAGCAGACGCTCACCTCGGAGCGCAGTGACCCGGAGCTGGTCGCGGCTGCCCGCGCCCACCAGTCCGGCAGCCGGGACCCGCTCGGTGCGGCGGTGCTCGCCTCCGTGTACACGTACCCGGCCAAGAACAAGATCAGCCTGGCCGTGGATGCCTGGGCAGAGGAGTTCGGCCTGCCGTTCGCGGCCAGGGCCACCGTCGAGCTGTTCACGACGGCTGTCGAGACCGACTGGATCCACCAGAGGTCCGTCCACCCCCGCGTCCGGCGCGGGGCCAACCAGAGGCACGGCCAGTACCGTCCCGCCGCGGACCGGGTCCGGTCGCTGCTGGCGGACTGCGACGAGGAGACCCACCGCGCGGCGGTCGAGGCCCTGGCGGGCTGCCGGAACAACCTGACCCGCCTGGTGGTGGCGGCGTACCTGGTGCCGTCCGAGACCGCCTGGGTCGAGGAGTGCGTCGCGTCGGGCTCCCGTCTGGCCGCCGTCGAGTGGTCGATGCTGCTGTGCTCGCTCTCCTCGGCAGAACCGCTGGAGAAGCTCCCCCCGCTGCCGAGCCTGAGCCATAACGGTTGGTCCACCGAGATCATCGCGACCGTGGCGGAGGGCCTCGGCGGCGACGCAGCACCGGTGATGCTGCACGATCTGACCACCAGCTACCACCACAAGGACGGCAAGAAGCGGATCCTGGACGCGCTCGCCGAGCTCCCCTCCGACGAGGGCTTCCGGGGGCTGCTGGCCCAACAGGACGGCATCAAGTCCACCCGCGCCGCCCTCATGGCCGGTCTCCGCCGCTTCCCCCGGCGTGCCCTGCGCCTGCTCGCCGAGGCCGCGGCGGCCTCCACCGACCCGGCCACGCAGCAGCTCGCCCGGCAGCTCCTCACCGGCCACGTCGCCGTCCACCGCGCGACCGCGCTCGAACTGCTGCCGGAGCTGACGCCGGAGCAGGCAGCTCTGGTCGAGCCGCTCACCGACCTCGGCGAGCGGGTGCCGGAGGTCGGCCCCGACTCGCTGCCGGAGCTGTTCACCAGCCCGCCGTGGACGCGGCCGCGCTCCGCTGGCAAGCCCCGCGTGCTGACCGGGCTCAGCGCGCCTCGGGAACCGCAGATGCGGTGGCTGCCGGGTGAGCGCGAGGCGTGGGCGGCGACCTCCGAGTCCTGGTACACGAGCTGGTCGGACGACGACTGGCAGCGGGTCGCGGCCACGATCCGGGCCCGGATCGGGCAACCCGAGGACGCGCGGCTGCGCGGTGGACAGCACGCCGAGCTCGCGCTGTTCGCTTACGGCGACGAGGAGTTGGCCCGGCCCCTGCTCGCGCAGTGGCGCGCCGGTGAGCGTATCTGGCACTCCGGGGACTCCCTGCGCCGGGTCGCCGCCCGCTTCGGGACGGACGCCGTCGAACCGATCCGGGCGGCAGCGGCGGGGAACCCGGCCACGCACGCGCCCCTGCTGCTTCCGTACCTGGACGCCCGGGTGGCCGAGACCATGGTGGACTGGCTGGTGCGCCTCAAGTCGGCCGGGAGCACAGCGCGTTCCTGGTTCACCCGGCACGGCGTGGACGCGGCCCGGCTGCTGGTGCCCGCCGCGCTCGGGAAGGCCGGGCCGGCCCGGCACGGCGCCGAGCAGGCCCTGCGGGTGATCGCCGAGGCGCACGGCGCGGCGGCGGTGCGCGCGGTGGCCGGCGAGTACGGGCCGAAGGCGGAGGAGGCCGTGGGCGCCCTGCTGTCGGCCGACCCGCTGGTGACCGCGCTCCCGGCGAAGCTGCCCCCGCCCTGCGACTGGGCGGAGCCGGTGATGCTGCCGCAACTGCTGCTGCGCGGCGGCGAGGGCGCCCTGCCCGCCGAAGCGGTGCGGCACGTACTCACCATGCTCGCGCTGTCCGCGCCCGGGGCGTTCTACCCGGGCCTCGACGAGGTGGCCCTACTGTGCGAGCCGCGGTCGTTGACGGAGTTCTGCTGGGCGGTGTTCGAGCAGTGGCGGCTGGCCGGCATGCCCGCCCAGGACGGCTGGGCGCTGCACGTGCTCGGCCGGTTCGGTGACGACGATACGGTCCGCCGGCTGACGCCGGTGCTCCGCGCCTGGCCGGGCGAGGGGGCCCACCACCGTGCGGTGGACGGCCTGGAGGTGCTGGCCGCCATCGGCACCGACGTGGCCCTGCTGCACCTGCACGGCATCGCACAGCGGGTGAAGTTCAAGGCGCTCAAGACCCGGGCCCAGGAGAAGATCTCCGAGGTGGCAGCCGGTCTCGGCCTGACCGGGGAGCAGCTGTCCGACCGCCTGGTCCCGGACTTCGGGCTGGACGCCGACGGGACCACCGTCATCGACTACGGCACCCGGACGTTCACGGTCGGCTTCGACGAGCAGCTCAAGCCGTACGTGCTGGACGCGACCGGCGCCCGCCGCAAGGACCTGCCCGCCCCGGGGGCGCGGGACGACGCCGAGCTGGCGCCCGCCGAGCGCAAGCGCTTCGCCGCGCTGAAGAAGGACGTCCGCACGGTGGCGGGGGACCACATCCGCCGCCTGGAGGAGGCGATGATCACCCAACGCTCATGGACGGCGCAGGAGTTCGACCAGCTCTTCGTCGGGCATCCGCTGCTGTGGCACCTGGTGCGCCGCCTGGTGTGGCTGTCCGAGACGGACGGCACGGTGACGGCGTTCCGCGTCGCCGAGGACCGCACCCTGGCGGACGTCCGGGACGAGGCGTTCGCGCTGCCGGCCACGGCCTCCGTCCGGCTGGCGCACCCGCTCCTGCTCGGCGACGGCCTCGCCGACTGGTCGGAGCTGTTCGCCGACTACGAGATCCTGCAGCCGTTCCGCCAGCTCGGCCGCCCGGTGTACACGCTGACCGACGAGGAGCGGGCCGGCCACCGCCTCACCCGCTTCGAGAACGGTCCGGTGCTGCCCACCACCCGGCTGGTCGGAATGGAACGGCGCGGCTGGCGGCGCGGCGAGCCCCAGGACAACGGCGTCGAGCAGTGGCTCTCCCGCCGGGTCGGGCCCGACCTCTACGTGGTGATCGCCCCGGAGGACGGCATCGCCGTCGGCATGTTCGACTCCTACCCCGAGCAGCGAGTGGAAACGGTCTGGCTCGACAGACGCCCGGGCGACTACTGGACCCACAACCGCACCTTCCCGACCTTCGCCGAGCTCGACCCGGTGATCGCCTCCGAGGTGATCGCCGACCTCACCGAGCTGACCACGCTGTGACCCCTCGCGACCTCAGCGCCCCCCTGGGAAAGGCCGCGGCTCCCACGCCGAGCGGTGGTCCGACCACGCGCCCGTCACGGCGGTCTTCGACCACGACTCCTAGTGGCACCTGGGGCCTCCGAGCCCCAGGTGATGCGTCGTGACGGTCGTGTGCCGACCGCGCGTGCGTGAGCTCACGGAGAGCGGAGGGCCCGCTCTGCCGTGCCGGCGGCCTCGTGGGTTCCGTGAGGGGTCTTCTCCCAGGCGAAAGGGGCGACCGCCAGCTGGTGCACCGAGCGCCAGGCGGCGATGGACCAGAGCAGGGAGTACAGCGGCACGAACACGGCGTGCCAGGGGGACGCGAGTCGGGCACGTCTGGCGGCGGCGTAGGTGATGACGATCCACAGGGCGGCCGAACCGGCTTGCGCGGCGATCGCCGGAAGCACCAGGCCGGAACCGGTCGAGGACCAGCTCTGACCGAGCACGGCGATCAGGGTGAGGGCGGTGACGACGGGCTGGACAAGTGCGGTGACCGGGGCGGCGGCGACGACACCGAGCAGGGAGAGGAGTCCGGAGGCGTGGAACCGGCGAAGTGTGTGGCGGTGGTTGCGGGTGTGCACCGTCGTCGTCAGCACCGCTCACGGAGGTGTCGAGCCTGAGCGGGGCCTGGTTGGTCACCGCTCGCCCTCGCGCGGGGTGGTGTCCGTGGTGGGGGTGCGGCCGGTCGCCCGCAGGCGCAGGCCGCCGGGGATCAGGGTGGCGACCAGCTTGGGACGGACGCGTTCGGCGCCGGGGAGCGGCCGGAGCTGCCAACGGCCGGTGATGGTGGCAAGGGCGAGGGTGGCCTCGATGAGCCCGAACTGTTCACCAATGCACTTGCGCGCTCCGGTGCCGAACGGGACGAAGCCCTGGCGCGGCGGCTGCGGGGCCTCGGGCGCCCAGCGGTCGGGGCCGTAGCGCTTCCACGTGTGGAGTCGGCCGGAAGCGGCCCCGGCGGGGGTGGGCGGGGCAGGGGCCCGCGGCACCCCGGCGGCGCGCAGCACCGTGCTCATGAGCAGGCGCTTGCGGTCGGCGGTGTGATGGTCGAACCCGGCCAACAAGTCCCTCTGGTGACCGGGGATGCCGAGCAGGGTCCGGTCGACGGGGGTGAGGTCCTCGCGGCCGGCGGCAGCGCGAAGGTAGCAGCGCACACCGTCCAGCGCAGCCGGATACCCGCCGTCGCTCGTCAGCAGCCGGTACGCCAGGACGGATTCCAGGACCCGGCTCCCGCAGGCCGACCGGGCCCGCCCCGAGTGATCGAGCCGCGCGTACAGGTGGTCGCACAGACGCCGAAGCAACGTTTCGGCGACCACGGGAGCCTGATGGGTCGTCATGGCCGCGGCCGGTTCTGTCCGGCCGCAGCCGAGCAAGGCATTTCAGTCATCTCCGACTTCCGGGCTTTCGACAGGTGCAGGTCAAGCGTGATCGCGTGCAGTCTCTACCCCCGGCGGCTGAGCGGGAAACGAGAGCGGGAGGCCGCCCGCGGGCCGTCTGCGACGTGTGTTCCTCTCGCTGTGCTGTGGCCCTATCGTCGGGCGAACCTCGGCCCCGCAGCGCCGGGCGGAGATCATCGACGCGATCGAGGCCGCCGCCGCCAACCCCTGAGCATCTGCACGCGGGCCGGCCACTCGGGATCGGCACCCACGGCGAGATGCGAGCCAGGTCCGGCCGAGGGAGCCGTCGGGCCGTCAGGTCAGCAGTTCCGTGGCCGCGGTGAGGAGCAGGCCGTCGGCGGCCAGCCAGCGCCCGGCGAAGCCGCGGGGCAGCGGACCGGTGCCCGCGCCGGGCAGGCGCAGCCTCGCCCACCAGGTGCCGTCGGGGGAAAGGACGATGTCGGCGCCGTCGAAGTCCAGCTCGCGGCCGGTGAGCGGGTACCAGGCCTTGAACACCGCCTCCTTGGTGCTGAACAGGAGCCGGTCCCAGCACACCCCCGGGGAGGAGCGCCGCAGGCCGGCCTGGCGGGCGCGTTCCTGCGGGAGCGAGACGGCCGCCAGGACGCCGGGCGGGAGCGGCTGGTGGGGCTCGGCGTCGATGCCGATGACGGGCAGGACGGTCCGGCGGGCCACCGCGGCGGCCCGGTAGCCGGCGCAGTGCGTCATGCTGCCGACGATGCCGCGGGGCCAGCGCGGTTCGCCTCTCGGGCCGACCGGGATGGGGACGGGCGGGACGCCGAGCCGGCCGAGCGCCCGGCGGCCGCAGGCGCGGACGGCGGCGAACTCGGCCCGCCTTCCCGGCACCATGTCGGTGGTGAACGGCGCTTCCTGGGGCAGGACTTCGGCGTCGTCCCGGTCTCCGAACGACTCGGCCCAGGCGACCGCCCCGGGCAGGACGAGGTGGATCACGCCCGCCCCCGGGGGAGGATCCGCCGCGGCCCGACCGGCCCGCCGCGCGGGGCCCACTCGCGGGGGTGGCCGAGCGACACCTCCTCGAAGGGCACGCCGTCCGCGACGGTGCGGCGCGGGATGTGCAGGTGCCCGTGGACCACGGCGGCGGCCCGGTGGCGCAGGTGCCAGTCGGCGGTGCGTTCGGTGCCGCACCACAACGCGAACTCGGGGTGCCGCGGGACGTGGGTGGGGTCCCGGCGCAGCGGGAAGTGGTTGATCAGGACGGTCGGCAGCTTCGGGTCCCGCTCACCGAGGCGCCGTTCGCTCTCCTCGATGCGGGCCCGGCACCGGGTCTCCCGGTCGGGGTACGGGTCCGGGTGGAGCAGCATCTCGTCGGTGCACACCACGCCGGCGGCGTACGCGGCGGCCAGCGCCTCGGCCTTGGTGGCGGTGCCGCGCGGGCGGAAGGTGTCGTCGTAGAGGAGGAACAGCGGGGCGACGGTGACCGGTCCGCCGGGTCCGGTCCAGACGGCGTACGGGTCCTCGGGGGTGAGGACGCCGATGCTCCGGCGGAGTTCGACCGGGGTGCGGTAGCGTTCCTCGCCGCGCAGTCGGACCGGGTCGTCGGGCGGGGTCCACCGTTCGTGGTTGCCGGGTGCCCGGACCACCTTGGTGTACCTGGCGGCGAGCGGGCGCAGGGCCCAGGCGACGTCCTCGAAGCGTTCCGCGACGTCACCGGCGACCATCAGCCAGTCGGCGGCGGTGTCGGGCCGCAGGTCAGCCACGATCCGCCGGTTCTCGGGGTACCCGATGTGCGGGTCGCTGACGGCGAGCAGGCCGCCGGTCATCCGCCGACCCCCGGCCGGGCCGCCGCGGCGAGGAGTTCGCGGGTGTACCCGTCGCTCGGGTCGGCGAAGACCTCCTCGACGTCACCGGTCTCGACGAGCCGTCCGTCCCTCATCACGGCCACCCGGTCGGCGAGGTGCCGGACGACGCCCAGGTCGTGCGAGATGAACAGCATGGCGAGGCCCAGGTCCCGGCGCAGGTCGGCGAGCAGGTCGAGGATCTGCGCCTGGACGGAGACGTCGAGCGCGGAGACCGGCTCGTCGCAGACCAGCACCCGCGGGGCGGATGCCAGGGCCCGGGCGATGGCGACGCGCTGGCGCTGGCCGCCCGAGAGCTCGGCCGGACGGCGTTCCAGCAGGATCGCCGGGAGGCCGACCTGGTGGAGCAGGGCGGTGGTGCGGCGGCGCCGCTCACGGCCGTGCGGGACGCCGGTGCGGGCGAGCGCTTCGCCGATGATCCGTTCCACCGGGTACCGCGGGTCGAAGGAGGACAGCGGGTCCTGCTGGACGGCCTGGATGCGCAGCCGGTCGGCCCGTCGCCGTCGTTCGGGAAGGGCGCTCCACGGGCGGCCGTCGAGCAGGACGGTGCCGGTGTCGGGCTGTTCCAGGCCGAGCACGATCCGGGCGGCGGTGGTCTTCCCGGAGCCCGACTCGCCGACCAGGCCGAGGGTCTCGCCGGTGCCCACCCGGAAGGACACGTCGCGGACCACCGGCCGGCCGCCGTAGGACTTGCCGATCCCGTCGACCTCGATCAGCGCCGCGTTCGGGCGGCCGGACGGCACCGGCGCGGACGGCACCGGCGCGGAGGAGACCGCCGCGGAGGGCACCGGCGCGGAGGGGACCGGCGCGGAGGGCACCGGCGCGGAGGGGACCGGCGCGGAGGGGACCGAGCCGGACCGCGCGACGGCGTACGCGGCCGCCGCCCGGGGCGGCGTCTTCCCGCCGGGGTGCCAGCAGCGGGCGCCGTGCCCGTCGACCGGGGGCAGCGTCTCCCGGCAGATCGCGTCGGCGGCGGGGCAGCGGCTCGCGTACGGGCAGCCGTCCGGCCCGGGCGGGGGTCCGTCGAGGGCCGGGACGGACAGCCGGCGGCCCCGGGTGTGGTGGCCGGGGACGGCGGCGAGCAGCGCCCGGGTGTACGGGTGCCGGGGGTCGGCCAGGACCCGGTCGGTCGGACCGGTCTCGACGACGCGGCCGCCGAACATCACCGCCACCCGGTCGGCGAGCCGGGCGACGACGGACAGGTCGTGGCTGATCAGCAGCAGCGCGGTGCCGTCCCGCCGGAGCCGGTCGAGCAGGTCGAGCACCTGCGCCTGGACGGAGACGTCGAGCGCGGTGGTGGGTTCGTCGGCGATCAGCAGGTCGGGGCCGCCGGCCAGCGCGGAGGCGATCAGGGCGCGCTGGCGCAGTCCGCCGGAGAGCTGGTGCGGGTACTGGGCGGCGCGCTGCTCGGCGCCGGGGATGCCCGCGTCGGTGAGCAGCGAGCGGACCCGGCCCACCAGCTCGGCCCGCGCCGCGAGCCGGTGGACCTTCAGCGGTTCGGCGACCTCGGCGCCGACGGTGCGCAGGGGGTCGAGCGAGCTCAGGGCGTCCTGGAGGACCAGTCCGATCCGGCGGCCGCGGAGGGTGCGCCACTCGGCCTCGCCGAGGGCGGTGAGGTCCCGGCCGTCGAAGGTGAGCCCGCGTGCGGTGACGGTCGACCCGGGGCCGGTGAGTCCGACCAGGGTGCGGGCGGTGACGCTCTTGCCCGAGCCGGACTCGCCGACCACGGCGAGGCATTCGCCCCGGTCGAGGGTGAGGGAGACGTCGCGGACGGCGTGTACGCCCCCGAAGCGGACGTTCAGGTCCTCGGCGGTGAGCAGGGTCATCCGGCGGCCCTCCGGGTGAAGCGGCGCTGCGCGCGGCGGCCGACGGCGTTGACGGCGAGGGCGGTGAGGGTGATGGCGGCACCGGGGAAGACTCCGGTCCACCACGCGGTCTGCAGGAAGCTGCGGCCCTGGGAGAGCATCGCGCCCCATTCGGGGGACGGCGGCTGCGGGCCGAGGCCGAGGAAGCTGAGCCCGGAGGCGGCGATCAGCGAGGCGCCGAAGCCGACGGTGGCGAGGACCAGCATCGGGTCGACGGCGTTCGGCAGGACGTGCCGCAGGATCAGCAGCGGCCGCGGCAGGCCGAGGACGGTGGCGGCCTCGACGTAGCCGGAGCGGCGCACCACGAGTGTCTCGGCGCGGACGATCCGGGCGTAGCCGGGGACGAAGGCGATCGCGATGGCGATCATCACGTTGACCGAGCCGGTGCCGAGCACGGTGACGGCGAGCAGCGCGAGCAGGATCGGGGGCAGCGCCAGCAGGACGTCCGCGGCCCGCATCAGCACCTGGTCGGCGACCCGTCCGCCGAGTGCGGCGGCCAGGCCGAGGGCGGCCCCGCCGGCGACGGCGAGGACGGTGGCGCCGAGGCCCAGCAGCACCGACGGCCGGGTGCCGTACAGCACGCGGGCGTACAGGTCGCGGCCCAGCTGGTCGGTGCCGAACCAGTGCTCGGCGCCGGGGGCGGTCAGGGCGTGGACCGGGTCGGTGTCGACCGGTGAGGTGCGGGTGAGCAGGCCGGGTGCGAGGGCGGCCAGCACGATCAGGGCGAGGAGGGTGTACGCGAGCACCTGGGTGGTGCGTCCGGCGGCGGGGCGAGCCATGGGTCACCTGCTCCTGAGGCGTGGGTCGATGGCGAGGTACAGCAGGTCGACGAAGGTGTTGATCACCACGAACACCAGCGCCGAGAGCAGGACCAGTCCGATCACCAGGGGCATGTCCTTGTTGGTGGTGGACTGCAGGCTCAGCGCGCCGATGCCGGGGCGGCCGAACACCGTCTCCACCAGCACGGCGCCGCCGAGCAGCGAACCGGTGAGCCAGCCGGTGAGGGTGACCACCGACGCCGCCGCGTGCCGTACGGCGTGGCGCAGCAGGACGGCGGCGCTGCCGAGCCCGCGGGAGCGCGCGGTGAGGGTGAACGGCCGCCCGAGCGCGGCCTCCAGGCCCTCCCGCAGCACCTGGGCGAGGACCCCGGCGAGCGGCAGGGCCAGGGTGACCGCGGGCAGCACCAGGGCGGGCAGGCCCTGGTCCCCGGCGACCGGGAAGACCCGCAGCTGGAAGGAGAACACGGTCAGCAGCAGGATGCCGGTCCAGTAGGAGGGACTGGAGACGGCGAGCAGTTCGGCGAGCGAGCTGGCGGCGCGCAGGGCCGGCCGGCGACCGGCCGTCGTCAGGGCCGCGACCAGGGCCAGGACGACGGCCAGCGCCAGTGCGGCGAGGGCGAGTCGGACGGTCGGGCCGAGCTGGTCGCCGATCAGGTCGGCGACCGGCTGCTGGAGCTGGTACGACTCCCCGAGGTCGCCGGTCAGCAGCCGGCCCAGGTAGTGCAGGTACTGGAGGGCGATCGGCTCGTCCAGGCCGTACTGGGCCCGGATCTGCGCCTTGACCTCGGGGGTCGCGGCGGTGCCCGGGCCCAGCATCACGGTGACCGGGTCACCGGGGATGGATTGGAGCGCGGCGAACGCGACCGTGGCGGCCCCGAGCAGCACCGCGAGGGCGCCGAGCAGCCGTCGTACCGCCCCGCGCAGCAGCCGGGGGACCGTCAGGCCGGTTTCACTCATGTCACTTGCCGATCCAGGCGTCGTGGAAGTTCAGCCAGGTGTTGGGGTCGGCGGTGAGGCCGTGGACCTGGGTGGAGTAGCCGACCTCGGCGGTGCGGACGTACACCGGGACGATCAGGCCGAGCTCGATGGCCCGCTGCTGGGTCCTGGCGTACACGTCCTGGCGGACGGTCCGGTCGAAGGTGCCCTTTCCGGTGTTGGTCCACTCGTCGAGCTGGGCGTCCTGGTAGAAGGTGGCGTTCTGGCCGCCCTTGGCGGGCTGGCTGGCGCTGTTGAAGTACAGCCGCAGCACGTCGGGGTCGAAGCGGGCCCAGCTGTAGTCGGCGATGTGCTCCTTGCCGCCGTACACGTTGGAGATGTAGGTGCCGATGTCCAGGCGGGGGCGGGTGACCTCGACGCCGATCTTCTTCAGGTCGGCCTGGATGGCCTGGCCGAGGGTCTCGCGCTGCTCGCGGACGAACTCGGCGGGCGGCAGGGGCCATTCGAGGGTGAGCCGCCGGCCGTCCTTGGTGCGGTACCCGTCCGCGTCGCGGGTGGTCCAGCCGGCGTCGTCGAGTGCCTTGTTGGCGACCGACTGGTCGTAGGGCCAGCTGTTCTCCAGGGACTTGTCGTAGGAGGGGGTGGTCGGGGAGACCGGACTCCAGGCGCGCTTGTAGGCGCCGAAGTAGACGCTCTTGACGTCGGTGTCGAGGTCGATGCCGCGCTGGACGGCCTTGCGGACCTGCGGGTCGTCCAACGGCGCCTTGCTCGTGTTGAGCACCAGCGCGTAGTTGGCGCCGGGCGCGTCGGTGGCGAGCACCTTCAGCCGGCTGTCGCCCCGCACCGTCTTGACGCCGGACGGCGGGATCGGGTCCGCCACCTGGACCTGCCCGCTGTTGAGGGCGCCGAGGCGCACCGAGTCCTCGGTCAGGAAGCGGACGGTCAGCTTGTCGAGGTGGGCCGGGCCCTGGTGGCCGGCGCCGGTCGGTGCCCAGTTGTAGTCGGGGTTGCGGGTGAACACGGCGCTCTGGCCCTTGGTGTAGCCGGCGAAGACGAACGGCCCGGTGCCGACGTCGGCGGGGCCGCCCGCGCCGAGCTTGGCGCCGTTCTCCTTGATCGTCTTCGGCGAGTAGAAGCCCAGGTAGGGGGTGCTGGCCGCCTGCAGGAAGGGGGCGAAGGGCTCGGCGAAGTCCACCTTGACGGTGTGCGCGTCGACCACCTCGGTGCCGGTGTAGGGGCCGAGCAGGCTGGCCGCGTACTGCGACTTGGTCTCCTTCGCCACGATCCGGTCGAAGTTCACCTTCACGGCCTCGGCGTCGAACGGGGTGCCGTCGGTGAACTTCACTCCGTCGCGCAGGTGGAAGGTGTAGCTCTTCAGGTCGGCGGTGTTCTCCCAGGAGGTGGCCAGCCACGGCTGGAAGTCGCCCTTGGCGTCCTGGTGGACCAGCGAGTCGAAGACGTTGCGCTGGATGGCGCCGGTGATGTCCTGCTGGCTGACGTGGATGTCGAAGGAGATCGGCTCGACGTCGGTGGCGTAGGTCAGCGACCCGCCCTGGACGGGCTTGGCCGCGGCGGCGTCCTGCGCCGGCCCCGCCCCGCCGGAGCCGCAGCCGGTCACGAGCAGGGCCGCTGCGGTGAGGGGGGCGAGCAGTGGGACGGGACGGGGACCGGTTCTGGCCATGCTGGTGACTCCGTTGCGAGAGTGAGGGGTTGAGCTGGGTGAATGCCCGAAAGCTAGCCGCCGCGCCGGAGCCGCGGACCCCTAGCCAACCCCTAGCCCACCCCTGAGGGGCCCCTTCGCCGGCCGGGCCAGCGGGTAGCGCGGCACCGAGCGGCGGTGGGCGATCCGCCAGCCGTCCGGGGTGCGGGTGTACGTGTCGAAGTAGTCGCCGTTGTGCACGCTGCCGTCGGCGAGGACCGCCAGGTACCGGCTGCGCCCGCGCACCGTGCCGTCGGGGTCGACGGTGAACACGCTGTCCACGGTCTGGTGGTCGGGCGACTCGTCACCGAGGTCGCGGCTGAACGCCCGGATCTCCTCGAGTCCCTTGAACCGCGCTCCGGTCCGGGCGAGTTCGATGCTGCCGTCGACGGCGAACACCTCGCCCAGCGCCTCGGCGTCGGCGTTGTCGAAGGCGTGCGAGAAGCGGGCGAGCAGCTGCCGCAGCTGCTCGGCGTCGGCCGGGTTCGGTCCGGTGGTCAAGGGGTTCTCCTTCGGGGAGCGGACGGGGGGCCCGGCCGGTGGACGCCACCTGCCGGGCCCCGCGGGGTACGGGGGTGCGATCAGACGGCGGCGGGGGTCAGCTGCCGGATGATGCCGAGGCGGTCCGGCAGCACGTTGTAGCGGACCACCTTGCCGTCGCGTATGGTCAGCCGGCTGATGCTGTGCCCGGTGAAGCTGCGGCCGGTGCCGGGAACGCCGAACACCGGGCCGACGTGGACGCCCTCGATCCGCCAGTAGGCGATCACCAGGTCGCCCTCGGCGACCAGGTCCTCGACGGTGGCCTTGACGTCCTTCACGGTGGACCACAGCACCCGCAGGTGCTCGCGGAAGTCCTCGCGGGTGCCGGTGCCCCCCGGCCCGACCGCGGTCTCGTCGGCCGCGTCCTCGGCGACCAGCTCCTCCAGCAGGTCGATCCGCTGCTCACTGACCAGCTCGTGGTAGTAGCGCTCCACCAGTGCCTTGTTCGCCTCGATGCTCATCTTCACTCTCCTCAATGAGTTGAACGGGTGATCGGTGCGTCAGCGGGCGGGCGGCGGCAGCAGGATGCCGCCGTTCGCGCTCAGCCCGCCGTCCACCGGGACGGTGACCCCGGTGACGTAGGAGGCCGCCGGCGAGGCCAGGAACCAGACCACCTCGGCCTGTTCGCGCGCGTCGGCCCAGCGCTGGGCCGGGATCCGGCGGGTGATGAAGGCGGAGAACTCGGGGTCGGCGACCTGCCCGGCGGTCAGGGCGGTGACGGTCCCGCCGGGGGCGATCGCGTTCACCCGGATGCCCTCCGCCGCGTAGTCGATCGCCGCGCCCCGCACCAGGTTGATCACAGCCGCCTTGGTGGCGTTGTAGGCCCAGGTGCCGGGGTCGCCGCGCAGCCCGGAGACCGAGGAGGTGGCGACGATCGCCCCTCCCCCGGCCGCGCGCACCGCGGGGACGGCGGCACGGATGCCGAGCGCGACCCCGCGCACGTTCACCGCGAACAGCCGGTCGAAGCGCTCGATCGAGCCGGCCGACTCCAGCGGCCCGGCACCGGCGATGCCCGCGTTCAGCACCGCCGCGTCCAGCCGTCCGAAGCGTTCCTCGGCGAGCGCGACCGCGCGGAGGTTGGTGGCCTCCTCGGCGACGTCGCCGGCCAGCGTGGCCACGCCGTCGAGCCCGGCCAGCACGTCCAGGCCCGCCTTGTCGACGTCCACCGCGACCACGCGGTGCCCGCGTTCCGCGAACAGCCGCACCACCGCCTCACCGATGCCCGATGCCGCGCCGGTGACCAGCACTACCGGGTCGACCATGTCTCCTGCTCCTTCGTCTCGATCCACTGCCGGACGGCGTCCGCCGTCGTCGGGGTGTGCTGCTCCAGCACGGTGAAGTGGTCGCCGGGGACGTCCCGCACCTCGTGCGGCACCGGCCAGTGGGCGCGCCAGTCCTGACGACCGGTCGGGTCGACGACCGTGCCGCGCAACGGGGTGTCGGCGCGCAGTGCCAGGATCGGCGCGGCGACCGGGCCGGGCCGCCAGCCGTCGAAGACGGTGTTGTAGCCGCCCATCGAGGTGAGGCTGGCGTCGCTCCAGACCATGTCGTACTGCTGGATCCGGTCGAGCATGCCGGTGAGCATCGCGGTGAGCCACCAGTCGCCCATGCCCTCGCGCACCGCGCTGTCGATCGGGTACGCGTCCACCAGGGCGAGCCCGGCGACCCGTCGGCCCGCCGCCTCCAGCCGCTCGGTGACGGCGTGCGCGACGCAGCCGCCCATGGAGCGGCCGATCACCACGAACGGCCGGTCGGGGCCGACCAGTTCGATCACCTTCTCGGTGTGCAGGGTGAGGAAGGTGTCGAGGCTGTCCGGCAACCACTCCTCCGGGTCCCAGCCGGGCGAGGGCAGCACGAACACGTCGCGCTCGCCCTGGAACGCGTGCCCGAGCCGGGCGTACTCGTGCGGGCCGGAGATCGCGCTGAGCGCCGGGAAGGCGACCACGGCCAGCGGACGGTCGCCCGAGGCCAGCCGGATCGGCTCCAGGGCGTGCGCGGCCCGCTCCCCCAGGGTGAACCGCGAGCGCAGGTGGGAGGCGACACCGATCAGCGCGGACGCCTCGGCGAAGCTGCCCTGCGCGGCCAGCCTGCGGTACAGCGTGGACAGCGGGTGCCGCGGGTCGTCGCCGGATGCCGCGACCGGCTCGGCCGCCGCGACTCCACCGAGCAACTCGCCCAGGTGTCCGGCCAGTCGGACCGGATCCGGCCGGTCGAAGGTGACCGTCGGGGCCAGTCGCAGGCCCGTTGCCGCGGTGAGCCGGTTGCGCAGTTCGACGGCGGCCAGCGAGTCCAGCCCGAGGTCGTTGAACGGCCTGCCGGGGAGGACCGCGGCCGGCTCGGTGCCGAGCACGGCCGCCACCTCGGTACGGACCAGCTCCAGCAGCGCCGCACCGCGCTCCTCACCGCTCAGCGCGGCCAGCCGCGACGCCAGGGCCGGACCGCCCGTCCCCGCTGCCCGGGCGGTCCCCCGGCGCGGGGCCGGGACCAGCGCGCGCAGCAGAGCGGGCAGCGCCGGCTGGGTGCGCAGAGCCGGCAGGTCGAGGGGCGCGACCACCAGGTGGGCGCCGCCCACCCGGGCCGCCGTCTCGAACAGCCGGGCGCCGCGATCCGCCTCGATGACCCGCAGACCGGCCCGGGCCGCCCGGCGGTGGTCGGCCTCCGTCAGGTGCGCGGTGATGCCGCTGGCTTCGGCCCACTGGCCCCAGGCCAGCGACTGCGCGGGCAGACCGATCGCCCGGCGGTGCGCGGCCAGCGCGTCCAGGTACGTGTTCGCAGCGGCGTAGCTCGCCTGCCCCGGCCCGCCGAGCACGGCGGCGACCGAGGAGTAGAGGACGAACGCCGCCAGGTCGTGGCCCCGGGTCAGCTCGTGCAGATGACGCGCCCCGTCCGCCTTCGGACCCCACACCGCCGCCAGCCGCTTGGCGGTCAGCGCCGAGAACACCCCGTCGTCCACCACACCCGCCGTGTGCACCACCGCGGTCAGCGGACGGTCCACCGGGATCCCGGCCAGCACGGCCGCCAGCGCCTCCCGGTCACCCACGTCCGCCGCCGCGATCGTCACCTGCGCACCGAGCGCCTCCAGCTCGGCCCGAAGCCCCGCGGCGCCCGGCGCGTCCGCACCACCGCGCGAGACCAGCAGCAGGTGACGCACCGACCGCTCGGCCACCAGGTGCCGCGCCAGCAGACCGCCCAGCACGCCCGTGCCACCGGTCACCAGCACCGTCCCGGACGGATCCCACGCCCGCTCGCCGGACGCCTCCGGCGCCACCCGCACCAGCCGCGGCACGTGCACCCGGCCCGCGCGCAGCGCCAGCTGCGGCTCCCCAGCGGCAACCGCCGCCGCCAACCGCCGTTCCGAGGCGCTCGCACCGTCGGTGTCCACCAGCACGATGCGCCCCGGGTGCTCCGACTGCGCCGACCGCAGCAGACCCCACACCGGCGCTGCCGCCAGGTCCGGCGCCTCGTCCGCGGTGACGGCCACCGCACCACTGGTCACCACCACCAGCCGCCGGTCGTCGTCGGGCGCGGCGGCCAGCCAGTCCTGCACCCGCTCCAGAACCTCCACCACCACCCCCTCCTCCCCCGGTACCCGGAGCTCGTGCCAGTCCGCGTCCGCGTCCGCGTCCGACGCGGGCACCGTGGTCTGCGGCCAGTCCAGCCGGAAGAGCGCGTCGCGGTCCTCGCCGCCGGCCGGGGCCAGCTGCTCGGCGGAGACCAGCCGGGCCCGCAGGGCCGCGACCGAGGCGACCGGCTCGCCGGTCTCGTCGGCGACGTCCACCGAGATCGCCTCCGGCTCGGTGTAGCGCAGCCGGACGCGCAGCGAGCTCGGCCCGGAGGCGTGCAGCCGCACGCCGGTGTACGCGAACGGCAGCCGGCTCACCCCGGTCGGGGTGTCGCTCAGGCCGTGGTGGGCCGTGATGTGGACGGCAGCGTCCAGCAGGGCGGGGTGGATGCCGAAGCGGTCGGCCTCCTCCCGCCGGTCCGCCGGGAGCGCGACCTCGGCGTAGAACGTGTCGCCGTCGCGCCAGGCCGCCCGCAGGCCCCGGAACGCGGGCCCGTAGGCGAGTCCGGCCGCCGCGAGGTCCTCGTACACGTCGTCGACCGCGAGCGGTGCGGCGCCCGCCGGCGGCCACTCCCGCAGGGTCGCTCCCGGGGCCGGTGGAGTGCTCAGCAGCGTGCCGGAGGCGTGGCGGGTCCACTCGCCGTCCGTACCGGCCGGCCGGGAGTGGACGGTGACCGCCCGGGCTCCGCTGCCGTCCGGCTCCTGGACGGCGACCTGGAGGTGAACCGCGCCGCGTTCGGGGAGCAGCAGCGGCGCCTCGACCACGAGCTCGTCCAGCGTGGTGGCGCCGACCTCGTCGCCGGCCCGGATCGCGAGTTCGATGAGAGCGGTGCCGGGGACGATCACGGTCCCCTGGACCGCGTGGTCGGCGAGCCACGGATGGGTGGCCAGTGACAGGCTGCCGGTGAGCAGCGCACCCCCGCCCTCGGGGAGCCGTACCGCGGCGGCGAGCAGGGGATGCCCGGCGTCGGCCTGTCCCAGGCCGCCGGCGTCTGCGATCCGGGCGGCGGGCTCGAGCCAGTAGCGGCGGCGCTGGAACGGATACGTCGGCAGGACGAGCCCGGACGGGCGGTCACCGCCGAGCAGCGCGGTCCAGTCGACCGCGTGGCCCTGGACGTGGACCCGGGCCAGCGCCGCCACCGCCGTACCGGCCTCCGCACGGTCACGGCGCAAGGCGGTCGCGGTGACCGGGGCGTCCAGGATGCCGTCGACCAGGCCGGTCAGCGTCCCGTCCGGGCCCAGCTCGACGTACGTCGTCACGCCCTCCGCGTCCAACGCCGCCACCACATCGGCGAACCGGACCGCTTCGCGGACCTGACGCACCCAGTACGCCGGATCGGTGATCTCCTCCACCGACGCCACCCGCCCGGTCACGTTCGACACCACCGGGACGGCCGGAGCGCGGAACTCCAACTCCCGCGCCACCGCCTCGAAGTCGGCGAGCATCCCGTCCAGGTGCGCCGAGTGGAACGCGTGACTCACCCGCAGCCGCCGCGTCCGCCGCCCCTCGAAACGCCCGGCGACCTCCTCCACGGCCTTATCGTCGCCGGAAATCACCACCGACCGGGGCCCGTTGACCGCCGCCACGTCCACGCCGGCGACGAGTGCCGCCCGTACCTCCTCCTCCGTCGCCTCCAACGCCACCATCGCCCCACCACCCGGCAACGCCTGCATCAACCGCGCCCG